>JAHEMX010000652.1 GCA_024643445.1 Desulfobulbaceae bacterium
TGTCTATGAAGCTGAGATATTCAGCGCCCGTCAGTTTCTCGTAGAGATAGGGACGGTCCGGAATATAACCGGTCAGTTCGCGGCAGGTTTTCGCCGAGCTGACCATGGAATGACCGCATACCGATAGAGAACCGGAACTTGGCAGAAGCAGTCCGGCAATCATTTTTATGGTTGTTGTCTTCCCCGCACCGTTCGGCCCGAGGAAGCCGAATATCTCGCCTTTTTCCAGTTTCAGGCTGAGCCGGTCAACGGCGGTCAAACGATCGAAGACTTTGCTGAGATGCTCAAGTTCGAGTATAGGATGATCCATGGGTATCTGTCTTAAAATAATAATCAGTCAGCCAGCGGTTCTATTTGCAGAACATTGAGAAGGGAGCCGATACGGATCTGCTCCTGCAGCTCGCCTTCAACAAACCGCAGGTGGGAGAGATCTGCTGGGAACTGGTTTGTTGTGGCGTCAAGAGTGATCCACTGGCCGGAAATACAAACTTCGTTCCAGGCATGATAGTAAAACCCCTTTTTGTGGTACACGACCCCGGCGGCAATCTTTGTCGGGATGCCTGCCGCCCTGGCCAGTGCCGCAAACAATGCCGCATGTTCATTGCAGTCTCCGATTCCGGCCTTCAGGGTGGTCAGGGCATCAGGGAGCCCGATTACCGGGCGTTTCTCAAGTGTTTCATAGACCCAGTGAGCAATGGCCTCTGCCTTCTGTAACGGTGATTGAAGGTTTGCCGTTATCTGCAGACTTATCTCGATGATCTCGGCAGAACCGGATTGGATATAGGGGGATGGCTGCAGTGCCGTCTGGGTCCCGGAACATGGTGAAGTTTCATCGGTGAGGCCGGCGGGCAGCTTCTCCCTGGTAATGGTGAGGACGCTGTCAGCAAACCGCTGTCGGCCGCCGTCAAGATCGAAATCCCCTTCCGGCGGCAGCGTCAGCCGGTAGCGCATGGTTTGCCGAGCTGCCAGCTCAGGCATCTGGCCCTTAACTTTAACGGATACGGCCGAGAGCAGTTCCGGGCTCTTGTCGTCGAGCTGCCTGGCCTTGAACTCCGGCTCCCTGATAAAGACAAACCCGGCTGGAGACTCTTCCTTGATGACATTGCCGTCATCATCAAGCCATGAATTGACCCGGGTTCCGGCAAACAATTCGGTAAAACGATGCAGGTTATAGACGCGGTTCTCTATCAGGATGCGTTCTTTTCCGCGATATTCAATCAGGGATTCTTTGGCGGTAAGGGAGAGCGGGTCAAACCATGGTACGCGGATTTTTTCCCCTGCCTTGATCCCCTGGCTGAGCAGGAAGGAGCGTCTTGATGTCGATAGCATGGGCGGCGCATTGAGGCGCACCTTGTCCGATATTACACTGTTACCGGTGTCTAGTGAAAATGAGACAAGATCGCCTTCTACCCGGCCTTCGGCGGTCATGGTGTAAAACGGGGAGGAAAAATCGAAAGCAAATTGCTTCAGTTTGTCCTGCTGGTCGAGCAACGCTTCGAGATCCAGGCTGATAGGGTGAATCTGGCCTGCTATGTTAAGGTTCATGAAGGCTTTCTGCCTGACCACGAGCCGGTTCTCTTCGCCGGGAGTGAACTGGTTTTCCACGTAGCCGATTTTCTTGTTGTTGAAATAGATACCCTGGTATTCGATGCGCCGAGCGCGATCAAGAGCGGCTGCTTCACGGATATCGATGGTTCTGATGAAATAGTCGCGATGCAGCAGCAGGGCAAACAGGATGAGCCAGACAAGGATAAAAAAACCTTTGCTGAGCGGATGATTGAACAGGGTTCGGAAGGTGCTCATGAGCCGGATGCACCGGGGGAATTACCGGCAGATGCCAGCGCTTGCCGGCCGCGAACCGGATCTATCTCTGCGGCCATATAAATGTCGCCCGTTTTATTATGGTGTGACAATGACATCAACGAAACACTATTTCATGTAACTACAGCGAGTATATCATGCTTTGGCTAACTATGATAACCATTCGGCGACCTGATGCCAGGAAGATTATTGGAGGGGGATAGTGATTCTCTCTTATTCGGGTAATCTGTCCGCTGCTGGGCGTTACCCTGAAAAAAGGACGTAAATAAGAGACTACAGTCTCATGCAGCCTGCTTGATTGAAGGTGATTCTTTCCCTTGTACAGTCGCGCATCCTGTTACTGATGGTTAAG
>JAHEMX010000153.1 GCA_024643445.1 Desulfobulbaceae bacterium
CAAGGAGGAGGAACTGTTCTCGCGCTGTATTTCAACCCGCCTGCCAAACTGGCTGTGCAACCGGATCCCCGAAGCTGGCGAAAAATATACGGTCAAGACACGATCCACCCATCCAGGTGCCGAGGCGGTCGTTCATCGCATCGGATCTGATTTCTTCGAACTCCTTTTCAGCAAACCTGAGCGGGCCGTCACCCCGGGACAGTTTGCCGTACTCTATAAAAATGATCGGGTCATCGGTTCAGGTGAGATCATTTCCCGATCGCCACTGAGCTGAACGCGAACTGCCATGAAAAAAGCCTTCCTGAGTACTCTTGGCTGCAAAGTCAACCAGTTCGAGTCTGCCGCCTTTAAAACGGAGATGGAGGCGCGAGGGCTGCTGGTGACCGGCGATGTCTCCGAGGCGGATTTTATCGTTATCAACACCTGTGCCGTGACAAATAAAGCCAGTGCCCAGTCACGTCATGAGATACGCCGTGCCGCCCGCCGGAACCCGCTTGCTCAAATCATTGTTACCGGCTGCCACGCCCAGCTTGCTGCTGAAGAACTCAAAACCCTGCACGACATCGGCCAGGACCGGCTCCTGGTCATCGGAAATGAGTTCAAACCGTCTCTGGTCTCAACCATCCTTGATCATCCCGGCAGAGTCGGGCAAAGTCTGCAGAGTGACATGAACGAAGTCAGGGATATCGGCCGCCTCAGCGTAACGCATTTCGGCAGCCGAACCCGCGCTTTTCTGAGGGTTCAGGACGGCTGCAACGCTTACTGCAGTTATTGTATCGTCCCCTTTACCCGTGGCCGGAGCCGCAGTCTTCCGTACCAGGAAGTTCTTTCCCAGGCGATGGCCTACGCTGCGGCCGGTCACCTGGAGATAGTTATTACCGGTATTCATGTCGGACAATACGGAGCTGATCTGCAGGAGGACGTTGATGTCAGTGAGCTGATGAAACGACTCTGCCTCGCGCTGCCTTCCATCCGGTTTCGCTTATCTTCCATCGAACCGCTGGAGATACAGGCCAAATTATTGACACTTATGAAAGAACTGGATAACTTTATGCCACACCTTCATATCCCGTTGCAGAGCGGAGACAGCGATATACTGGCTCGTATGAACAGACGTTATAACCCGGATCAATTCGTTGAGGTCGTTGAGACCTGTCAAAAGCTGGTGCCTGAAGCAGCCATCGGTATTGATGTGCTCGTCGGCTTTCCCGGTGAAACGACAAAGCAATTCAGCAATACCAGAGAGGTTCTCGAGAAGATCAACTGCACCTATCTGCACGTCTTCCCCTACTCCAATCGACCGGGTACCAGGGCTGCGGCCTTGGACGGCCAGATCGGCAGACAGGAAAAACAGCACCGGGTCGAGTTGCTGCGCTCGCTCGGGGAGCAAAAAAAATCCTTTTTTTACCGCCGCCATCTCGGCACGAAACGATCGGCCCTGCTGGAAAAAGAGAGAACGGCCGATGGCCTTCTGAAAGGTTTTACCGACAACTATATTGCTATCCAGGCACCGGGGGATGATCAACTGATGAACCGGGTGGTAACGGTTGATCTGCAGGCACTGGCAGACGCTTCAGTCAACGCTCAGATAGTCAGGGGAACATGAAAGGCGAAATCATCGCAATTGGTGACGAACTCACCTCGGGCAGGATACTTAACACGACCAGCGGCTATGCTGCCCGCAAGCTTTTTGATGCCGGCTACACCATCCATGCCATGAGTACCATTGGCGATACGCCGGCGTTGATCGGTGAAGCCCTGCTGCGTGCCATCGCACGGGTCGATTTTATCATTGTTACCGGTGGTCTTGGATCAACGGACGATGACCTCACCAACGAGGCGGTCTCCCTGGCCCTCAACCGTCCTACCATGCCTAACCTTGCCATTCTCGCTCAGATCAGGGACCATCTCAAGAACAGCGGTGAATCCGTCGAAAGCCCGCTGGAAAAGCTGGCCTGGCTGCCCAGCGGCGCCGAGGCCTTCTACCCGGGTTCCCCTGTTGCCGGCTATCAGCTTATCCATCAGGAGACACCGATCTTTTTTCTGCCCGGCGTACCCGATGAGATGAAGGAGCTGATGAGCAATATCGTACTACCGAAACTGTCTGCCTGGGAGGCCGGGTCACGGTTGCAGACGCATCAGAAGATCTATAAGATTTTCGGTGTCACGGAATCAGAGATAAACCGTCAGATCAAGGCACTGAAACTTGATGATACCATACAGATCGGCTATTACCCGGTGTTCCCTGATGTCCATTTGAGTATTCTCAGTCGCGGCACAGATCCTGCTGCGAGCCGGCAGGCCTTTGAACGCTCGTGCCGAGTGGTCGAGCAGGCCATCGGCAAAGCTATTTACAGTTCCGGTATGGACGAACTCGAATCAATAGTCGGAGAATTGCTCAAACAGGCGGGTCTCTCACTCGCCACGGCTGAATCTTGCAGCGGCGGCCTCCTTTCCCACCGTATCACCCGCATTCCCGGTTCATCTCTCTATTTTGTGGGAGGTGCCGTAACCTATTCCAACGAGATGAAGGCGAGATTTCTTGGTATTGAAGCTGATCTTATCAAACATCACGGCGCCGTCAGCCATGAAGTGGCCTCGGCTATGGCTGCCGGCATCAGCAAAAAATGTAAAACAGACCTCGGCATCTCGATAACCGGTATCGCCGGACCGGATGGCGGCAGTTCTGAAAAACCAGTCGGTACGGTTTACTTTGGCATAGCAGACGCTGGTAAAACGACAACAGTTGTCTATCATTTCCGCGGGGATCGGCACCGCATCCAGACACTGGCAGCCCACACCGGTCTCAATCTCCTGCGCCTGCATCTTCTTGAAAAAGAGGACAGGACCCGGAACCGCTCTTTCGATCATCCTTGATGTTTCCACCACTTCCTTTTATATCTAAACGAGCAGATCATATTTTGATTCTTCAACCTCAAACAACAGGTATCAGGAGCTATACATGCCACCGGCAAACACCAGTAAAACAGCCAGCGTAGAAAGTGCACTCAGTCAGATTCACCGGCAATTCGGCAAGGGATCAATCATGCGGCTCGGCTCGCGCGAAACTGAATTTATTCCCGTCATCCCGACCGGATCGCTCAGCCTTGACATCGCTCTTGGCGTCGGCGGTCTGCCGCGTGGAAGAGTCACCGAGATTTATGGACCGGAATCGAGCGGAAAAACGACACTCGCCCTGCATGCCATTGCCGAAGCCCAGAAAATGGGCGGTACGGCGGCCTTTATCGATGCTGAACACGCACTCGACACCAATTATGCCCAGCGCCTTGGCGTTGATATCGACAACCTGCTTGTCTCCCAACCAGATTTTGGCGAACAGGCGCTTGAAATCGCCGAGATCCTGATCCGCTCCAACGGCGTCGACGTCATTGTTATTGACTCGGTGGCCGCCCTGGTACCCCGAGCGGAGATAGACGGAAACGTCGGAGACCAGCACGTGGGTCTGCAGGCCCGGCTCATGTCGCATGCCATGCGGAAATTCACCTCCGTCCTGAACCGCAGCAATACCACCCTGATTTTCATCAACCAGATAAGGATGAAAATAGGCGTAATGTTCGGCAACCCCGAAACAACCCCTGGCGGCAATGCGCTCAAATTCTATTCCTCACTGCGGCTGGATATCAGAAGATTAGCACAGATCAAGGACGGCCAGGAAGCCATAGGAAACCGGACCAAGGTCAAGGTGGTTAAAAACAAGGTGGCTCCGCCATTTAAAACAGCCGAATTCGATATCATTTACGGAGAAGGTATTTCTATTACCGGAGATATTCTCGATCTTGCCGTCGAACAGGAAATTGTCGATAAGAGCGGTGCCTGGTATTCCTACCTTGATGAGAGAATCGGACAGGGAAGGGAAAATGCCAAGCAATTCCTGGCGGATCATCCGGAGATGCGCACTGAGATAGAAACCAAGGTGAGAATGGGTTATGGCCTGACAGCCGCCACCCCGCCTGCTCCCGAACCGGAGAAGAGCTAAGGGCTCCTTGAATAATCGCCTTTTCGCCCGATCGCTGAATCATGCCCGGAATTTTTCCTCGGGATACCAGTTACAGGTACCCCAAGTGCACTCCTCTTGCGTGCGCCTAACGGCAAAATTTCTCGCATTCCTTGATCTCCAACGAACGGCCTGATTATTCAAACCAGTCCTCAGTTTTCCGGAGCACCGGTCGCCATCATTCATTCAGAACGTCAAAGCCCTGGCCTCCGTTGCGGGCGGGCCAGGGCTTTTTACCGCTTGTGAAAAGTGTCCGCGTTAACAAACTCCATTACCAGAGCGAGTCATGGCCGTAACCAAAATGAAAACGAATTTTGACGTAATCATCGTCGGCGGTGGACCTGCCGGTCTGTTCGGGGCATATTATCTGGCCGAAAACGCCAATCTCGAGGTGCTCTTAATCGACAAGGGAAAAGCGGTGTTGAATCGCAAATGTCCGATAAAAGACAAGGGCTGTATAAAATGCAAACCCTGCAACATTTTATGCGGTATAGGCGGTGCCGGTCTCTTTTCGGACGGCAAGCTCAATTTCATCCACAAACTCGGCAAAACCGATCTCACACAATTTCTGCCGGAAATCGAAGCAAGAAAACTCATTGACGAAACGGAAACTATTTTCAATCGCTTCGGCATGGATGGGGAGGTCTATCCGACTGATCTTGAGCAGGCCCACCGGATAAGAAAAGAAGCGAGGAAAATGGGCATAGACCTTCTGCTCATCAAACAGAAACACCTGGGCAGCGACAATCTGCCGCGTCACATCTCGGCCATGGCCGATCATATACAGGCGCGTGGCGTGGTATTTCATCATCTTGAAGAGGCCCGCGACATTATCGTTGAAGAAAACCGCATAACCGGCCTCATCACGGATCGTGCAAGCTATACGGCTCCCTACGTTATCATGGCCCCGGGCCGTGTCGGCGCCGAATGGATCGGTCAGCTTGCCAAGAGAAATGGCATTGCCGTCTCTCAGCGCGGTATCGAGGTAGGAGTAAGGGTCGAGGTCCATAATGAGATCATGCAGGATGTATGCTCCGTCATCTATGACCCGACCTTCTTTATTCGCACCCGCCGTTATGATGACCAGACACGTACCTTCTGTACAAATCTCGGGGGTTTCGTAGCCCTTGAAAATTACCAGGATTTTGTCTGTGTCAACGGCCATGCCTATATGGACAGGAAAAGTGATAATACCAATTTCGCCTTCCTGTCAAAAGTTGTCCTTAACGATCCTGTTGAAGATAATCAGGCCTATGGCGAGTCCATAGGAAAGTTGGCAACCTTGATCGGCGGCGGCAAGCCGATACTGCAGCGTTATGGCGATCTGAAGAGAGGAAGGCGCTCGACCTGGAACCGGGTCAGAAACAGTTATATTGATCCAACCCTGAAAAATGTAACCTGCGGCGATATTGCCATGGCCCTGCCGGAGCGAATCCTGTCGAATATTCTCGAAGGACTCGATCAACTCAACCAGGTTGTACCCGGCGTGGCAAACGATGAAACAATGCTCTATGCTCCCGAAATAAAATTCTTCGCAACCCAGGTTGATACCGACAACAACCTGGAAACCGCTATTGAAGGCTTATTTATGGCTGGAGACGGTCCGGGAGTTGCCGGTAATATCGTTTCAGCGACGGCAACGGCACTTATTCCTGCCAAAGAAATTATCAGACGATCAGCAGAGAGACAGAAAGCATAAACCTAACAAAACATGTTCCGGCTTCACATCATTGTTTTTTTCAGAACGGGCAGCAAGATTTGTTGACAGCGTCACTGTTTGGGCTATAATTCTTTGGTGCCGAGAATGATTATCAATAGCTACAACAATCAACTTACTTGGAGGAACTTATGCAGAAATGGGAATGTCCGTGTGGATACATTTATGACCCGGCAGAAGGTGATATAGCCAACGGCGTCGACCCTGATACCGCCTGGGAAGACCTGCCCGACGACTGGGTCTGCCCCGTTTGCGGTGCTGAGAAAGAAGCATTCTGGAAATACGACGGTTAATATAAGCGATGACAGGCTGGTCTATCCCATACACCGGTTAGACCAGCCTGTTGCCGTCTCGCATCTCTTTCTGTTAGACAAACAAAAAAGGATGTTTCACCGACATCCCCCTTTATCGCGAAGGATCAACTCAACCAGACGCAGTCTTCTGTATTGAATGACGGGGAAGAAAGAACGCTTCCATTGCTTTTATTCCTGCCATTTTGCAGGACTTGTCCCGCCAGGCATAACATGGTACCTGTATTTGTAACAAAGCTGCCTTGAATAATCGCCTGTTACCCTGATTGAGGTTAAACCGTCTTGTTCAGGAAAAGAGTTAATGGCTGATTTCAGACAAAACCGATAGAAACGATAACTCCGTTGTTTGTGACAGATCGAAAAACACCCCCCCGTGTTCTGGTCATCTATTTCAGCCTCAGCGGTCAGAGCCGAGGACTGATCAACCTCCTTGCCCATGGCATGCGCAGTGCTGGAGTAACGGTTTCCGTAGAAAGGCTGCTGCCCCTGCAAAAACTTACCTTCCCGTTTAACGGAATCACGCAGACGCTCTGGAGAATGATCACCACCTTCTTTCGCCAGCGGGTGCCCATCAGCGAACCGTCGCCGCGCTGTTTCGATGCTTACGATCTGATCGTTCTGGCCGGTCCGACGTGGTCATACAACCCGAGCGGACCGGTTCTCTACCTGATCGACCGTTACGGCAAGCAATTATTCTGCGGTCAGGCAGTTCTGCCGCTCATTTCCTGCCGGGGGTATTATCGCCGACACAACAGGATCCTGGGTCGAAAATTAAAACGATGCGGTGCCCGTCTTGAACAAAGCCTGATCTTCTCACATCCGGTCAAAGAACCGTGGAGCACGATCGGCGTATTTCTGAAATCTGCCGGGTACCAACCCCAGCACGTCATTCTGTTGAAGAACCATTACCCCCATTACGGGCATACCACAGAACAGCTCCGGCAGATCAAAAAAGAGGGAACAAAAATCGGCTTGAGGCTGCAGAATCCTGCGGCTTCACTAGTGTCCTGCGCCGATAAAAAGCAGGCGGCCGTCTAGTCCACCTGCCGGCCCCGGAACCCTCTGCCTCAGGCATCTTGGCGAGTCGCTTATCTGTTTTATTTATTGTTCACTGAACTAATTTTTCATACATCGAAGAAGAGAACCCGACATAGACATTATCGCCGATTTTCAGCGTTGGCGCCCTCAGATTGCCACTGCGGCCTGTGGCCATTTTAATCAGGTCGTCACGGTTACTCGTTTCAGGTTCATAACGCAGAATTTTCTGCCCGCTTGCCACATGAACCGTTTCTGCCTTGCTGAGAACCTGCCACACATCAGCACCGGTAATCACCTCTTTCCTGGCATCGATTTCCTTGACGATCATCGATTGAGACCGATGCAAGACTTCACGAGCCTTGCTGCAGGATCCTCACCCCTTCCTCATGTAGGCCCAGTCAATACGCATAAAAACCTCCATATAACTGAAATTTCTGAGTACATAAAACCTGCCCGACAACGGGCATTCCATCATAAAATAAGCACCGCCTGAAAATTCATCGTCTGGTTATCGTTTCTTTCGGAGACTCACTTCTTTTTTTTCTTTTTTGTATCCTTCGCCTGTTTCTTTTTTTCCTTCTTTTGTTTTTTGGCCTTGTCGCCGATCTCACAATCCTTGCAGTATTCCTTGTCCGGTTTACATGTTTTTTTTGCTCCTTTCAGCGGGCAGCTGCTGCAGTGTTTGCCTTTTTTTTTGAATTTTCCGCAACATTTTTTTTTCGGTTCCTTATCGTCACCCATCATCACACCTCGGACTGTTATAAC
>JAHEMX010000154.1:0-5806 GCA_024643445.1 Desulfobulbaceae bacterium
GACAATGCAGCTTTCGCGCCGACGTCCTAACCGCGCAAGAAAGCGCCGGGGAGTAAAATCCTGTAATAACAATGGAAAATCATTCACATTGAAATGAAAAAATCAAATACCTGGCAGTCGATACTCTGGAATTTGCTCCTTATAACTACGGGAGCGACGCTCTTTGCTTTCGGGGCTAAAACGATACTGATGCATCACAATTTCATCATTGGCGGCCTGTTCGGTACCTCTTTGCTGCTCTATTACACGACACATTTCCTGAGCCCGGGTATTCTCTACCTCATCGGCAATATTCCCATCATGATCGCTGGTTACCTGCTGGTCAGCCGCCGGTTCTTCCTCTACAGCCTGTGGGCCGTCATCGTCGTGACCGTGGCGTCGGAAGCCATCACCTATAATCTTGCCATCGTCAATCAGCTCTATGCCGCCGTCGCCGGCGGCGTGGTTTGCGGCACGGGAAGCGGCATCATCCTGCGATCCCTCGGCTCCGGCGGAGGCCTGGACATTATTGCCATTATCCTGAATCAGAAATTCAATATCGGGGTGGGCAAGTTTTTTATTGTCTATAACGCATGCCTTTTCTCTGTCGCCCTGTCCATATACGAGATAGACCTGGTCATTGCCTCTTTTATTCTGACCTTTATTTCCTCGATCACCCTCGATTACGTGCTCGCCCTGTTCAATCAGCGAAAGATCGTTTACATTATCAGCGATTTCAGCAAGACGATTGCCGATAGCATCAAGGATGATCTGAAACAGGGGGCAACAATGATCGGCGCCAAAGGAGCCTATTCGGGAAAGGACAAGCAACTGCTGATGACCATCACCAACAATTTACAGGTTAAACGTCTGGAAGAGCGGGTTTTTGCCATTGATCCGAATGCACTGTTTATCGTTGAAAACAGTTTTAATGTCATCGGATCGGGCTTTGGTAAAAGGAAAATCTATTAACACAAAACAGGGGGTGCCCTCTCACCCATTCTGCGGCTGGCCGCATAAAGGCGCCTCTCAACTCACTCAGCGCGGGCGCTCAGGCAACACTCCCCTGCTTGTCATACAGATAGCGTTTGATCTTATGTGTCGCTGTCTTGATAAAAGGCTCCCTCCGCTCATGGATTTCAGCCAGGCGTGAAGCAGGGGGCAATTGCGTGTTTACCTCCTTGCGCATATCTTCCAACAGATTGTCTATAAATTGCCGACGCTGAACACGTGACTGACCGGCAGTCATTTCATCGATATGTTCATAATCCGGATAAATCCAACCGTTAAGCCGGCCGTTATTTTCCACCACGAGAGACTCGACCACCCAGTGATAACTGTTAAGGCGGTGCTCTATCGCCTCGGGATAGACATTCTCGCCGTTTGCCATGACAATGACGTTCTTGCTGCGCCCCTTGATGTGGAGGTTGCCTCTTTCATCAATCTTCCCGAGATCACCGGTTGCCAGCCAGCCATCGGCGGAAATCACCTCGGCCGTTGTTTCCTCGTCATTGTAATAGCCATCCATCACATTGGGCCCGAGGGCAAAGATTTCGCCGATCCCTGTTTCCGGGTCAGCATTCATGATTTTCACGTCAACACCCGGGATCGGTTTGCCGGCAGAACCAACAGCAATGGTTTTATCGCCAAAAGGCCCGCCGGCAATAAGCGGTGAGGATTCCGTCAAGCCATAACCCACCAGGTAAGGAAACCCCGATTCCTTCAGAAAGGTCTCCACTTCAGGATTCAAGGCAGCGCCGCCCACGCCCATCAAGGTAAGGTTGCCGCCAAAGAACTCACCCAGTTTTTTTCCGATGCTGCGGTTTACGATCTTGCGGCCAAAACCGACAGAATACATAAGGCCCAGCAGCTTACTCTTTTCTATCTTCGGGAGTACCCGTTTTTTATATATCTTTTCAAGTACCAGCGGCACGGCAAAAATAACGTTGGGCTTTTCATGGGAACAGAGATTCTGCAAAATCGCCGGTGTCGGCGTCTTGCCGGCATAGGCAATGCGCGCACCCATCAGAAGCGGCAGCAGAAAGCCGGTGGTAAACTCATAGGTATGCGACATGGGAAGAATGGAGAGAAAGGTGCTACCGGGTTTTATATCCATCAGGCTGGATGCGGCATAGGCATTTGACGTAAGATTTTTATGCGTCAGCATAACGGCCTTGGAAAAACCTGAGGTACCGGAGGTATAAAGGATCGAGGCCAGATCATCCTCGGCGACTTCTGGAAAAGGCGCCATTTCATCCTCCTCATCTTCATGCCGATACGCTCGCAAGGCGCCTTCGAGATAGTCACTGAACCGACCCACCTGCAACAGTCCCTCCACACTCTGGTAGTCATCAAGTGTCAGGATTGTTTCAGGCGGTTCTCCACTCATCTCATAAACCTTGTCTAGCTGCCGCTGGGTGGTAAAGAGCATCTTTACCTTCATCTCGGCAAGAATATGATGGACGTCAGCCTCGGGCAGATCCGGGAGGATCGGGACCCCGACGGCCCCGATGCGAACGATTGCCAGATAGGCAATGCCCCAGTGATGGGAGTTCTCTGCAAGAATGGCCACCCGGTCACCTTTTGTGACACCGTCTTTCTGGAATTGAGCGGCAAGGGCACTGATACGGTCATGAAGTTCCCCGTAGCTGATCGGCTTTTCCATGGCCATGCCGATAGCCGGCAGGTCCCGATATTTTTCCTTGCTGGAATCGATGATATAGTTCAGGGTCATTCGTACTTCAGGCCCGGCAAGCATAGATCACTACCTCGTGGAATTAGGGACAGGCAGATTCGTTGTTCTTAAGAAAATCTTGAAATGTAAACGATGATGGCGTCGTAAAAACTCTTCATCTGCTTCGTTGTTGCACTTTTTCTATCATCACGACGTACCCGAGTACGCCGAAATAATAGAAAAAGCTTACGCCTCGCTTATGAAGCTTTTTACTTAACCATCACAAAACTAGACTTTTTACGAGTTTGTCAACCATAACCTGCAGAGAATATCATTTTCCCCTATCATAACCGCTTGCCGTATCTTGTCAATCAGGAAGGCTTCAAACTGCCGGTTGACGCGGGTTTACACGATATCTTCAACCCGAAACAACTTGACAACCGGCACGCAAACTACTACAAGAAAGTAAAGAGCAATCATATTTACTAGTTACACACAAAAGACCCTGCTGTATGTGCCGACTTCGATTCCACCTATTTCGAGTCCTCCTGCCCGTCCTTGCCCTTGCTCTTTTCTCTGCTCCCCCACCCGTCCAGGCCGTCCCGGTATTACAGGCACAGTCAAAGGAGAGCGTTCGCAAAAAAACAACCAACAGCCCGAAACAAAAGACAATTAGAATCCTGGGGGATTACCGGAATATCAGTGCGGTGAAAGCGCCGGCCGGCCGGATCTCCCCGCCTTCGCGCAGTTTCAGAATGGATTTTATCTCGGCAAAAAGCATCATGGTCATAGATGCGGCCTCCGGCAGAACACTGCTGAGCCGGTCACCCGACACACCCCGGCAGCCGGCAAGCACGATCAAGGTCCTGACCGGCATGATCGCCATCGATACGCTGAAAAACAAGGATCGGGTACCCGTCAGTAAAAAGGCCGCCAAGCAGCCACCCTCAAAGGTACATCTTGACCACCAGAAGACCTATCGGGCAAATGATCTGATTAATGCGGTCCTGCTTGCCTCGGCCAATGATGCCAGTGTTGCACTCGCTGAAAAGATTGCCGGTTCCGAGCGGTCATTTGCTGCAAAGATGACCGCGCTCGCCAGGCGCTGGGGGGCCAGGAACACGGTCTGCAAAACGGCTTCCGGGCTTACCGCCAAAGGGCAGAAAACAACGGCCCGTGATCTCGCCATCATCTTCAGACAGGCCATGCGCGATAGTGAATTCGCCTCCCGCATGAAACGTACCAAGACCAGGACCTCGGAAGGGAAACTTCTGGAAAACCACAACAAGGCGCTCTGGATGATCAATGGCTCTGTCGGCGGCAAAACCGGCTATACCAATGCCGCACGCCAGACCTATGTCGGCAAGTTCAGGCGGGGCAAGGATGAAATCATCGTAGCCATCATGGGCAGCGAGTCAATGTGGACGGATCTCAGGCGCCTCGTTGAATACGGCTTTGCCCGTAAAAAGCATATTGCCGCCAACCGCATTCCGGCCGGGCGGGAAGATACTACCTTTCTCACCGGCACGATTGCTCAAAGCGAATTCTGAGCGTACCAGGCAAAACAATTACCCCGCCTGATCGATTTTCTCCCCCTTTTTCAAAGGGGCCGGACAGAATCAACCGTCAACGTGACGGCCCCATAATCCGACTCGACCAGACCGCCGAGAAGGTAAGGCTTTCGGCTGGCAAGCAGGTGCGCGTAGCGACGATAGGTCCCGGGAAAAAAGGTGGTCTCCACCAGGCCCGTTTCATCCTCAAAGGTCAAAAACTCCATCACGTCCCCGGTTTTCGTCGAAACCAGTTTGCCGGTCAGCAGCCAACCGGCAAACCGCACCGATCTGCCGATGCAGGCAGGCAGATCGCAGGCCCTGGTTGTCGGTTCCACCTTTTTTCGCATCAGCGTTATCGGATGATGCCCACAGAGAAAACCAAGGGTCCGGTATTCCCGGCGCAACTGCTCCAGCCGGTCATGCGATTCAAGCACGGGTGGTGCAACCGGTGCATCGGCAAAAAGAGCCGGACTGCCCGGTTTTGTCCGACACTGTTTCCTGCTGGCGATTTCCCAGAACAGAGAAGCCCTGTTCCCGCAGGGATTCAGGCTGTCCAGTGCCCCACCATCGATCAACGAACGGACCTCGTTGTCGGCCGGATGTACACGCTGCAGAAAATCAGTAAAACCGGCGAACGTCTGTTCCGTGCGGCAGCTGATGATGCGCAGGGCGGTTTCCCGGCCAAGATCGCGTATGGCCTGCAGTCCTACCCTGATCCGGGAGCTGCTCCCCTGCCAGTGGTACAGGCTGTGGTGAACATCCGGCGGATCGATGCTCAGTCCCATTCTCTTTGCTTCGGAGACATAGGAAAAGGTCGAATAGTACCCCCCCTGGTTCGATATGACGGCGGCCATGAACGCTGCCGGGAAATGGGTTTTCAGATAGGCGGACTGGAAGGAGACCCTTGCATATGAGGCTGAATGCGGTTTGCAGAACGAATAGCCGTCAAAACTCATCATCATGGACCAGATCCGCTCTATTTCATGCTTTGACAGTCTGCGTTCCCGGCAGCCCGCAGAGAAACGCTCCCGGTAATCCCGCAAGCGCACCTCCCGGTCCTTTTTCGAGAGCACCTTTCTCAGACCGTCCGCATCACTGTGGGTAAAACCGGCGAGGGCGACCGCAACCCGGGAGACGTCCTCCTGGTAGACCATCAGGCCGAAGGTTTCATCAAGGACCCGTTCCAGCAGCGGATGCAGCGGATCCCACGTGCCACCGTGCAGTCGGCGTACGTACTCCCGTACGAACTCGTTGGCGGCCGGCCGGATAATGGATGACTGGATGACCAGCTGCTCGAAATCGCCGCTGCCGGCCTTCTGCTGCAGCAGGCGCATGGCCGGACTCTCGATGTAAAAGCAGCCCATGGTGCGTCCCCGGCTGATTGCCGCCTGCGTCGGCCCGTCATCCTCGGGTTCCCACGGCTGTTCTGAAAAGGCTGCGCCGTTCGTGATGATATTGCTGATCGCGTCCCGGATAACGCCGAGGCTCCTGTTTCCGAGCAGGTCTATCTTGACCAGTCCGGCCTCCTCGGCCCCGTCTTTTTCCCATTGTATGATCGGCACCCCTTTTGCGGCCCGCTCCACCGGAACGTAGTTGCTCA
>JAHEMX010000154.1:5816-7825 GCA_024643445.1 Desulfobulbaceae bacterium
GATGCACGGAGAGGTAGCGGGGCAGGCCGACCAACCGGCCGGCAAGAGTTATGATCTCGGTCCAGGGCCCGGAGAAATCCTGGTCTTTCAGGGCCGGCAAGGCGGCCATCTGCTCCTGCAGGCCTGTGCCGTCGTCTCTGGCGAACCAGGGTAGGCGCCTGGTCATCCGTGAAATCTCGTAGCCCGGCAGGCCGTATGCCCGGGCCGTTTCCCGTATCGCCATGCGCGGCTGGAAGCAGACATGATTGCTGACCATTGCCGCGTGCGCACCGAACCCCTGGAGCACTTGATCCAGCACCTCGTCCCGTTCATCCCAGGCAAAGTCGATATCGATATCGGGAGGATCCGTTCTGCCGGGGTTCAAAAAGCGTTCAAAATAGAGATTGTAGCGAATCGGGCAGACGTTCGTTATGCCAAGGCAATAGGCCACCAGCGACGCCGCCCCCGAACCACGGCCACAGATGCGCCGCCGCTTCCGGGAGCCGTCCGGGCCCGGTGGATGAACGATATCGCGAACCACCAGGAAATATGACGAAAAGCCCATCTGCTCGATAACCCGCAGTTCGTGTTCCAGCCGCTCGACCACCGCTTCGGTCAAATCATCGCCATAGCGATGACGTGCCCCGCGGTAGGCCTGATCTCTGAGAACTCTCACCGCACAACGGCCTCCGCCCTGTTTCCAGGGCGGCATCACGATGCCGAAAGAGGGCGTGGTAAAGGAACACATCTCGGCCACTTCATAGGTCGCCTGCAGCGCATCCGGCCAGATGGCAAAGCGCTGCCGATAGACCTCCGGCGGCTCCAGACTTTCAACCAAGCGTGCACCATGTTCCGGTTCTTTGGCGGAAGGAAGCATGGTGCCCGTTTCTATCGCCTGTAAAAGCTGTCTGAGACGATACTGCTCCCGCTGCGCGAGATCACTGTCCGGTGTCGCGACAGCAGGGACACCAAGTGCCGCCGCCCTTCTGCGAAGTTTACCGCCAGCTTCGGTCGGCCGACAGCCGAGATCCGCACCGACCTGCAGACCGCGATCATGCAGGTGTTCCAGCAGCATCGTACTTTTGACGAGCAGGACCAGTCCGTGCAACTGTTCATCGGCCGATGCCCGAAGAAGGTTTCTTTGCTTTTTCCTGGCCCTGGTGATGAGATTGCAGACATTCGTGTAGCCCTGATCAGTGCCGACCAGGACCACCACCTCGTCCTCTTCCCCCCGGTTCAGTTCCGTCCCGACAATGGGCCTGACGTTTTCCTGTTTACAGGCTGCCAGAAACGGCCAGAGCCCGTAGAGATTTTCCCGGTCGGTCAAGGCCAGTCGTTCATAGCCGTAGCGGCGGGCCTGCCGGCACAAATCACGGGGCGAAGCGGTACCTTTGAGCAGGGAAAACGATGAGCGTACCCGAAGGGGAATCATCTGGCCGTGAACCTAAACTGAATATTTCACGAGTTGAGACCGCGCACTTAACAAGGAGACTTGTGATTTACCGTACTCCAGGTATGTAAATCACAAAAGCGACGCAGGAAAGTGGGTGGTATCGGCTCGCCACCGGTGAACATTTTCTATCATTGACGGGATGTGCACGAGGCACAAAACGAACGCTGTATTTCTTTACAAATCAACATTTAACCGTATTTTTCTCAGACACTTATAGCAGAAACGTAAAAATGTTCATGAAATATTCGGGCTGAACGGGGAAAATTCAGTGCAGTGCGGCCTGGCTGCCAAACCTGACGGCCCCGGCACCAAACCTGCCGCGCAGACTGTCCATCGCCGATAACAGCCGGTCCTGTTTCCCGTCGATGGCCGCGCATTCTGCAAAAAGGGACAATTGCGGAGAACGGCGGCACAAACGGTCGAGAACCAGGCGGCAGCTGCGTACCCTGAGGCGACGTGTCATGGCCCGCTTCAGTGCCAGTAAAGCCATATCCCGCAGCCCGTCGTCATCGGAGATGCCCCGTTTCACACTCGCCTGCCGGCTCACCTGGCTGCCGTCGGTATAGTGCAGGAACAG
>JAHEMX010000653.1 GCA_024643445.1 Desulfobulbaceae bacterium
CAATTTTGGGGTGTAATTATTTTAAAAAATCCATTGATTTTTGAATCTTACCTTTTACCCGGAATAATTTGGGGACAGTATGGAATGGCGCTAGTTTAAGGTGTTTTTATTCACAAGAAACGTCTGAAAACACTGGCTAATTCTGGTATATTTGGTAATGCAAAATACAAAGAATTCCCTACCAATGTTACCAGGATTTTACCTGCCGCGACGAGGTCGAAAAGCTCGATCTGCTCAGCTAATCTTCGCCGAAAAGGTTGCTTCACTCAAGCAGAAGTCTTTCAAACAAATCGGTGAGATTTTCGAGCAATTTGTGCCCAACAAGCTGCTCAAGCCGGAACGATCCGGAACCATGAGTCGTCGACGACTTTTTACCAAAGAGAATACATTCTGGTCTTTTTTCGGTCAGATGCTGGATGCAGACGGAGGCTGCAAGGAAGTGGTTCGGAAACTGCAGTCCTACGCCTGCCTCAAAGGAATTAAGGCTCCTTCCTCTTCAACTGCTTCCTACTGTATAGCTCGAAAAAACCTGAATGAACAGATGCTCTTTGACATTTTTCAGCATACCGCGAGCCGGGGTGAGAACGTTGCTCCAGCAACTTTATTGAACAATCGCCGGGTCATCGTCGTTGACGGCACGGGTGTCAGTATGCCCGATACCCCTGAGAACCAGGAGATTTGGCCGCAATCAGCTTCCCAGAAACCGGGATGTGGCTTTCCCACTGCACGTATATGTGCATGTTTTTCTTTGGAAAGCGGAGCACTGCTCAGTTATGCCATTGGCAACAAGAAGAGTCACGAGTTACCGCTGTTTCGCAAACAATGGAGCACCTTTAAGCGCGGAGATATCTTTCTCGGGGATAAGGGCTTCTGTAGTTATTTCGATATTGCAAACCTGCACATGCAAGGCGTTGACAGTGTCATAACCCTCGCTCGCAGAACACCGGTCAGCAACGCAGAAAGTCTCAAGAAGCTTGGTCAAAATGACTTATTGATCGTGTGGAAACGTCCCCTTTATCAAGACAGACTTTCCTATTCGGAAAATCAATGGGAGGAACTCCCTAAAGAGCTTCTTTTGAGACAAATCAGGGTCAAGGTAAGGTATCCAGGATTCAGGGTCCGGGAATTTTACCTTGTCACCAGCCTACTTGATGCAAAGCGATATTCTGCTGAGGAACTTTCGGAACTATACTTTAAACGTTGGGATGTGGAGTTGTTTTTTCGCGACATAAAAATAACCATGGGCCTGGATACTCTGCGTTGCCAAACACCTGAAATGATATATAAAGAAATCTTGATGTACTTCATCGTCTATAACTGTGTCCGACGATTGATGTATGAAGCCGCAGAAAAGAAGGGACTTGAGGTTCGGCTTGTCAGTTTCAAGGGAAGTCTGCAGGCCATCCGCAATTGGGAACCACGACTAAATCATGAGAACATGGGCAGGGCGGAACGTTTCAAAGTGATCAATGATTTGTATGGAGCAATGACAGACGTGCCGATTCGGCAACGACCGGGCCGTAGCGAACCCCGGTGCCGAAAGCGACGACCTAAAACTTACCAGTTGCTGACCCTGCCCAGGCACGAAATGAAAGAGATTAAGCAGAGGAGTCATTACCGTGCTGCAATCGCTTAAACTAGCGCCATTCGTGACAGTCCTGGTATCCTGTTCAATTCTCCGGGTTTCTGTCCTGGTTCTGGCGCGAGTCATCAGGCTGGCCCGGGTTTTCATCAGGCCGTCCAGCCGGATCGGGCGGGGTGTCTTCACCATTGGGGTCAGTCATCTCATTAGGTCTCTGGGTGGTGTCGCCGCCATGAACGTTCTCCGGATCTTCGAGCCCGTCCGGCCTGTTGCCGAAATGGTGGGCAACGTAGATCCGCACATCTGCGGGCGCGGCGATTGTTTCATGGCCCGGGGTATAGATCGAGGCGAAGCTGATTGAACTGAAGGCTGCTATCGACAAGATGGCGGGAACCAGCGCGAACCGCTTTAAATAGTCCTGAAGTTTCATCGTTTCCTCCCATTAGGTATGTAGTCTCTCGTGAACGTGATGGCCGGGTCGGTACGCTACCGAGTGCCATACTTACCTAACGGAGAGGAGTGCTGCCGGTTACATTCAAACGGAAAAATAGTGCCATGACAGTGGAATCAGCCGAACT
>JAHEMX010000155.1 GCA_024643445.1 Desulfobulbaceae bacterium
GAGGCGATGACCGCGATGGCTCTGTCACTCGGCTATGACCCCACCTTTGTGGCAGTTCATCATCTATTCAGAATCTTCCTGCTGATTGGCCTTCTGGCCGTGTTGATGAGATTGAAGAACGTCCGGGCCGCCTGACCCCCTTTCTCCCGCCTGTCCACGGTCGGGGCAATTTACGTAGGAAGAGAAAAGAGCCTTTTGCTCAGAACCAGGAGCAAGGGCCCTCTCATGAAACCGGCCGCCGAGCTTTCCCCGGACGCATTCTACACATTTTGGGTACCTTATTGGGCGTTGGCCTGGCGATTTCCAGCATGGCAGTCCACAGCTTGGCTGACTGTCATCATCCTGACCTCCTCCGAATGGTAATAGGGTTCTTCTGAGGATTGTACGATGAAAGGTTTCGGCATAGCAGCCCCTCCTTATCTCGGCAGCTTTCTGTTTCTGCCGCTCACCATGGTGATGAGTTTCTCAGCTGCAGGCGATGTTCTGCTGGCGTCTTGTCTGACTCATGGATATTGAAAATGAGAAGACACCTTGAATGATTTGGCCAATCGGCCGAGTTCAAGGCCTGCAGGTTTTCAAATGGCACGGCAAATGGCAACAATACATACGTGCTCACCTGATCCATCACCTTTAAACGCAGTTACCCTTGTTGTCACCAGAACAATATGAATCCGTGAAATATATAGGTGCTTGAGTGGCGAAAACGTTCCCCGTCCATTCAGGATACCAGGAAAATGAGCGTGGAGAGGCACCCGATGCTGTTTCTTTGTCTGGTTGACCTTGAACATGCGTTTCATCCACTTTTGTTGCTGTCCTGCCGGATCAGCAGTGTTCAAGGTGTAAAACAATTAGATACCACAGAGCTTCTGTGTGTCTAATATTTGGGCATCAACCCACGATATCACCTTTTTGATCACTGTTCTGAGTCATGATTTTCACACTAATACGAGGGCTTGTATGGATGATTCCTCTTCTTGAGATTTGGCATGTGCTTTGCAAAGCAGGTGCATTGCAAAACCGGCGTGAGGAGCATGCTCATGCCAGGATAAAACAATAAGCCAGACGACGGCGGTCGTCAGCTGACCAGACGATGCGTCGTAAAAGTCGATTTCCGGATCAGAGACTCTTTTAAATAAAGGAGAACAGAATGAAAAAAATCAGTGTGATTATCGCCCTGATAAGTCTCGTTTTTGCAGGTAGTTCCATGGCGATGAAAGGAATGGAGCACAGTAGCGGGGAAAAGGATGGGAAGTTTATGCATACAACCATGGTGGATGACCTGCATGTCGAATTTCAGGTTATGGCCCTTGCAAACATGAATCTGCAAGATTCGGATGGCAAGACGCACCATGTAATGGCTACAGTTAAGCGCGATGATCAACAACTGGATAAAATTGCAGGAAAAATAAAAATTATCTCTCCGTCCGGAAAAGATCAAATTGCTGATATGAAAGATTATGGGAGCGGGGTTTTTGCCGCTAACTTTACCATCGATGAGCCTGGCAAATGGGGAGTTATCTGCCTTTTCAAGGAAGATGGTGGTCAACACACAGTAAAATTCTGGTACACGCATAAAACTCATTAGGTATTTTCCTCGCCGCCCCTCAGCTGTTTTCATCTGTTAAAACCGGGGGGCGGACGGTTTGCGCACGCTTTGCATCTTAAAGGAAGATATTTCAATCATGCAACCTGGGTGATCTGAGCTAACAACGACGAGTGTCAAATGGACGAAATCATGAAAAGCCAACACAGAGCTGGTGCCGGGAGCATCATGCTTTTTTCAATAGCGGCGATGCTGATAGGTCTGAGTGTTTTACATTCTGCAACTGAAGCGCTGTCTGCTGAAGAGGGCTACGAGCTTTCTGAGCTTGTTCAGGAGGCACTGGCGAACAATAGCGAGCTCCAGAGTCTAGAGGAAAAGGCGAGAGCGCTCTGGGCAGAAGCTCCTTTTTATGGCTCTCTGCAGGATCCGAAAATCGGTTTTATCATATCAAACCTGCCAACTGACACCTTCGATTTTGATCAGGAGGCCATGACTCAGAAGGTGATCTCCATTGACCAGCAAATCCCCTGGTTCGGGACTCTGGACCTGGCTGAGCAGGGAGCTGAACTCATGGCGGTTGAACAGGAGGCCATGGCAACTGCAGCGCGACTGAGTGTGAGCAGGCAGGTTAAAGAGACCTGGTATGAGCTTGCCTTTATTGAACGAAGTCTTGAGATCAATGACAGGCTCCGGGAAATAATCAGCCAGGTTCTGCAGATTGCAGAGACGCGTTATGCAACCGGCAGTGGACTACAGCAGGATATATTACTGGCCCAGGTGCAACTCTCAGAATTGCTTGATAGGGACGTCAGCCTGCAAAGCAGTAAACGAAAAATGCAGGACATGCTCGGCAGCCTGTTGAATAGAAGCGATCTGTTCAATGAAACTGCCAGACCACTCGATCCTCCGGATCTGGCTGGACTGGAACAGGAGAAATTAACTGCTGCAGCCTTACAATATAATCCGCTGATCGCAGCACGTCGAACAGCGGTGTTGAAAGCCAAGGTTGATGTGCAGCTTGCTGAAAAAGCCTATATGCCTGAAATGGGTTTTCGGGTCGCTTATGGTCAGCGTGATGACGATCCGATTTCGGGGAATAGCCGGGCAGACCTGTTCACTGCAGGGGTAATCCTTTCGGTACCACTGTGGCAGAATACACGTCAGGACAGCAAGTTGGCTGGCAGCAACAAGCGGCTTCTTTCGGCACGCGGATCCCAGCAGGCACTTGAAAACACCTTGCCGCACCGAATCAACGGCCTGCTCTCGGAGATCAACGGGGCACGCGAGAGCAGGGATCTCTTTGCCGATGTCCTGACTGTTCAGGCAATACAACTCGCAGACTCTTCACTGGCTGCATACTCAGTTGGCAAGGTTGAGTTCAATACCATGCTGACAACGCACATACGTCTTCTCCAGATTGAACTGAAAACTGAGCAGTTCACCTATCTGATCTACAAAAAGCTTGCTGAACTAGAAGAAACAATTGGCCAGCCGATTGTTGCTATAAAGGAGAACCGATGAGGTACTTACTGCTATTATTCCTGTCGCTGTGGCTTTTTACTGCTGGAGCTGTTCTGGCGGCAGATGGCCCGAAAAAGGGGGAAGTGGATCCGAAATCCGGCAAGATTATCAAATACTGGGTAGCGCCGATGGATCCGAAATACATACGGGACGAGCCGGGTAAGTCGCCTATGGGAATGGATCTTGTCCCGGTCTATGAGGAGGAGGCTGGCGAAAAACTTCCGGCTTCAACCATCCGAATCGATCCAGTCACCATACAGAATATGGGTGTGCGAATGGCTCCGGTGCGCCGTAAACCTCTTACTCAATCAATTCGGGCCCTTGGGACTGTCACTTATGACGAGACCAGGGTCCAGGTTGTGAACTTGAAATTCGATGGTTGGATAGAAGAGCTTTTCGTCAATTCCGTTGGCGAGAGCGTTAAAAAAGGACAACCCCTTTTCCGGATCTATAGCCCTGAACTGGTAACAGCACAGGAGGAATATCTCCTTGCGGTTAGACAGGGCAGGAGTCTTGGCAACAGTCCATATCCTTCCATACGAAGAAATGCGGACAGGCTGCAGGCAGCAGCGCGGCAACGCCTGCTGTACTGGGATTTGGAACCTGCCCTGGTAGAGCGGCTCACCACGTCTGGAGAGCCCGTGAAGACGATAACGGTCTACTCTCCGGCTCCCGGAGTGGTTACAAAAAAGCAGGTGCTGAACGGACAATTCATCAAGGCCGGCATGAACCAGTATGAAATTGCCGATCTCTCGCACGTCTGGGTTGATGTTGAGGTCTATGAATATGAGCTGCCCTATGTGCATCATGGCATGACCGTTGCGATGGATCTTGCCTACCTGCCTGGGAGAAAAATCAAAGGCGAGGTGCTGTTTATCTACCCGTATCTGGACCAAAAAACAAGAACTGTCAGGTTGCGCCTGGACTTTGATAACAGAGACGGGCTGTTGAAGCCAGGTATGTATGGCAACGTTTTTCTCGAGTCGGTCATTGATCCCAATGCTCTTGTTATCCCGAACGAAGCGGTTATTGATTCAGGTCTGCGTAAGGTGGTGTTTGTCTCACGCGGCCAGGGCAAGTTTGAGCTGCGGGACGTCAAGCTCGGTATTGAGGGCAATGATAGCACATACCAGGTGCTGGACGGTCTGCAGGAAGGTGAGAATATCGTTATTTCAGCCCAGTTCATGTTTGACTCCGAATCCCGTTTACGTGAGGCGATTCAGAAAATGCTCGAGGTTCGAAATGGCAATGATGACAAAACGGGTTCGCTCTCTACGGATGATCTTAATATTGAAGCGCTGAAGATGGACAGTAGTGAACTGGATATCAGCAAATTGAAGATGGATTAATAGCAGCAGAACTGTATCTGCCTGCGGCAAAGATGATGCCGTTCTCTGCGTTTACATCCTAACCACGATATGAAAAAGGACTCGGAATGATCAAAGGATTAATCGAATACTCGATCCGCAACAAATTTCTGGTGCTCATTCTGACGATGTTTGTTATTGCAGCCGGTATCCTGGCGATGTTCAGGATTCCACTCGATGCCATTCCGGATCTCTCAGACGTCCAGGTTATTGTCTTTACCGAATACCCGGGACAGGCTCCGCAGGTGGTGGAAGACCAGGTGACCTATCCGTTGACCACGGCCATGCTTTCCGTTCCTTTTGCCAAAGTTGTGCGGGGCTACTCGTTCTTCGGAATGAGCTTTGTCTATATTATTTTCGAGGATGGCACCGACATGTACTGGGCCCGGAGCCGTGTTCTAGAGTCACTGAACTATGTGGAGGGCAGGCTGCCAAGAGGAGTAACCCCAACTCTGGGCCCGGATGCCACGGGTGTCGGCTGGGCATTCCAATACATACTGCAGAGCGACAGGCATGACCTGCAACAGCTCCGCTCCATCCAGGATTGGTTTCTCCGCTATGAGTTGACCAGTGTTGATGGCGTTTCCGAAGTGGCATCTATCGGCGGCTTTGTCAAGCAGTACCAGGTGCAAATCGACCCGAACAAGCTCTCCGCCTATAATATTCCGCTGCAAAAGGTGCGGATGGCGATTCAACGTTCCAATAATGATGTCGGTGGCAGGCTGGTGGAAATGGGAGAGACTGAGTTCATGGTCCGCGGACTCGGGTATTTGAAGGGCATAGCCGATATTGAGGGTATTCCACTGGGTGTGAATGACAATGGCACGCCAATTCTTTTGAAAAATGTTGGTCAGGTGACAATCGGTCCGGAGATCCGTCGTGGACTTCTCGATTTCAATGGTGAAGGGGAAGCAGTTGGCGGGGTGATTGTCATGCGTTATGGAGAAAATACCCTTAAAGTCATTGAAAATGTCAAGAATCGCCTCTCTGAGATAACCGCCGGACTCCCCGAGGGGGTTACGGTAAAACCGGTCTATGACCGATCAGGACTTATCCTGCGGGCGATCGACAACCTGAAACATACCCTGATAGAGGAGAGCCTGATTGTCGCCCTGGTCTGCCTTCTTTTTCTCTTTCATCTGCGTAGCGCTCTCGTGGGAATCATCACCTTGCCGATAGGGGTATTTATCAGCTTTATCATCATGGAGCAGCAGGGACTTAACGCCAACATCATGAGCCTTGGCGGTATAGCTATCGCCGTCGGGGCCATGGTGGATGCCGCCATCGTCATGATCGAGAATGTCCATAAGCATATGGAGCATAACACGGAGAAAAAGGATCATTGGCAAGTGGTGCGGGAGGCATCCCTTGAAGTAGGGCCAGCGCTTTTTTTCTCACTCCTGATCATCGCCATCAGCTTTTTACCTGTCTTCACCCTGGAGGCGCAGGAGGGACGGCTTTTCAGCCCCCTGGCTTACACCAAGACCTATGCCATGATGGGGGCGGCATTCCTGGCTATCACTCTGGTCCCGGTACTGATGGGTTATTTGATACGGGGCAGGATCATGCCTGAACAAAAAAACCCGGTCAACCGTTTCCTGATCTGGATCTACCATCCGATCATTAAAGTTGTGCTGAAGGCAAAGCCCCTAGTGCTATTGCTGGCCATAGCTGCACTGGCGGCTACCTATATTCCGTACAATCGGATGGGTTCAGAGTTCATGCCTGCACTGAACGAGGGCGATCTGCTCTATATGCCGACGACGCTTCCGGGCATCTCGATAACCAAGGCAAAGGAACTGCTCCAGCAGACTGACCGAATTATTAAATCCTTCCCCGAAGTGGCGAACGTAACCGGTAAGGTCGGCAGGGCGGAGACGGCAACAGATCCTGCCCCGCTTTCCATGATTGAATCCATTATAACCTTGAAGCCTCAGGCGGAGTGGCGGGAGGGGATGACCATTGAAAACCTGATTGATGAACTCGACAGGGCCATCAAATTTCCGGGACTGACCAACGCCTGGACCATGCCGATCAAAACCAGGACCGATATGCTTTCAACGGGAATCAAGACACCAGTCGGTCTGAAGCTGATGGGTGATGATCTCGAAGCACTTTCCGGCATAGGTGAGCAGGTTGAAGCGGTACTCCGAGAGGTACCGGGTACAGCCTCTGTGTATGCGGAGAGAGTCACGGGAGGAAATTTCCTCGATTTTACCATCCGGAGGGACGAGGCGGCACGTTATGGTCTCACCGTTGGCGATATTCAGGACGTGATAATGTCTGCCGTCGGTGGCCTCAATATCACCTCAACCGTAGAAGGGTTGGAGCGGTATCCTGTCAATTTGCGATACGGCACAGAACTGCGCGATACACCTGAAAAGTTGCGGAGAATACTGATTGCCACACCCTCCGGCGCACAGATACCAATTACTCAGGTGGCCGATATCTCAATAAAAAAAGGCGCTCCTGCCATTAAAAGTGAGAACGCTCGTAAAAACGCCTGGGTTTATGTCGATATTTCCAATGTCGATGTCGGTTCCTATGTGAAGAAAGCGCAGCAGGCAGTCAAGGAACAGATCAGCCTGCCTGCAGGTTATTCCATCGTCTGGTCGGGACAGTATGAATACATGGTCAGGGCCAAGGAAAAGCTGATGCTTGTGATTCCCGCAACGCTCATCATTATCTTTCTGCTGTTGTACTTGAACTTCAAGAGTATTGCCGAAAGTGCGATTGTCATGCTTTCTGTTCCGTTTGCGCTCACCGGCGGCTTGTGGTTCATGGATTATCTCGGCTACAACATGAGTGTAGCTGTGGCTGTCGGCTTTATCGCCCTTGCCGGGGTAGCGGCTGAGACCGGTGTCGTCATGCTGATTTATCTCGATATTTCCTATCGCAAATACCGGGAAAAACACGGCAGTAGTTTCTCACGGGAGCACCTGGCACAGGCCATTGAGGAAGGAGCCGCGTTGCGTGTGCGACCCAAAATGATGACGGTCGTGGCGATTATTGCCGGTCTTGCTCCAATAATGTGGAGCAGCGGTACCGGTTCAGAGGTCATGAAACGTATTGCCGCACCCATGGTGGGAGGCATGATCAGCGCCACTGTCTTGACACTCGTTGTGGTGCCGGCCATCTATGGAATCTGGAAAGGGATAGGGTTACCGAAAGCAACCACCGGTGTGCTGCAGAAAAGTTCGATTGAAGAGTAGGGTACAGGGAAGGCTCCCCGGCATAATCAGCTTGCCAGTCAGTGATGATTTTCATGGAAACCCTGAAAGCGAATCCTCAGATTATCAATGCTCGCCATAACTATCAGGTCATGGCTTCGTGAGATATTTCTGCAATGGTCCGGTCTGAGTCAAAATTGCATTTCTCCGACACGTTCCTCGT
>JAHEMX010000156.1 GCA_024643445.1 Desulfobulbaceae bacterium
GTGGCTCTGCAGATGCTATGATCATCACTTTCCCACCCGCCAATTCCAGACCTACGCCCTGGGCGACAGCCCCAATGATCTGGATATGCTCAACTGCGCTGACTGGGCCGTGGTTGTTGCTTCGCCGGGACACGCCACCCCGAAGCTGGAACGCACGGAACAAGTTGTCTACACGAAGAAATACGGCCCTGAGGGATGGGCTGAAAGCCTGATGAAATTACTGAACATACCTGAATATGCGCTGCCGGACCTGAAAGCGTCGAGTTAGCTTTTTGCCCGTTCACCCCGGTTGCATAAGCTGTCCTGCTGCTTGATCGATCCTGATGTTCGGAGGATGGTTCCTCCAGCAGCTAAAAAGCGGTTATGAGCACCTCCGGTTGGTTTACGCTATCATTCTCATCCTGCCAGCGACAATTGTTCCATCGAGCCTGAGTATCTCCACCTCTGGGAAAGAGGGGCGGAAACGATCCGATTATCTGAAGCCACATGAGTCTGTGGCATCACAATAATACGACTAAGTAGTATTGAGAATTATTATTGACAAGGATCTGCCCGTTCGATAGAGTGCCTGCTGACTGTAAGGAAACGGATTTTTAAAATGGTTGAAACTTCGTTTGAAGAAAGGTTATATGAATGGGTTAGGAACAGCTGATAACACAATGTTCCGGCGGGCAATTAAAGAGTGGAGGATATCTTGATGCTCTCTTTTCCGGGCAGGATATTCAGATTTTATCGGGACGGGTTTCGCTCGATGAGTATCGGTAAAACCCTGTGGAAGGTCATCCTGGTAAAACTGTTCATCATGTTCGTCGTCTTGAAACTGTTTTTTTTCCCGAATTTTCTTGCTACCAATTTTTCTTCTGACGAACAGCGGGCCGCTCATGTAATGGAACAGATTACCGGAGCGGTTCAGAAACAGAATTAAGGAGGATACTACATGGTCGATATCGATCTAGGCCTGGTAAACTGGTCCAGGGCGCAGTTTGCCCTGACGGCGATGTATCATTGGATCTTCGTGCCGTTGACGCTGGGCTTGTCATTTCTGTGCGCCTTTTTTGAGTCCATTTATGTCAAAACCGGGAAAGAGGAATGGAGATACCTGACAAGGTTCTGGATGACCTTGTTCGGTATTAATTTTGCCATCGGTGTGGCGACCGGTATTATCCTTGAGTTTGAATTCGGTACGAACTGGTCAAACTATTCCTGGATGGTCGGCGACATTTTCGGGGCTCCGCTGGCGGTGGAGGGGATCGTTGCCTTCTTCCTTGAAGCCACCTTTTTTGCCGTGATGTTTTTCGGCTGGAACCGTGTCTCAAAAGGTTTTCACCTTTTCTCGACCTGGATGGTGGCAATCGGCTCCAACCTATCGGCCCTGTGGATTCTGGTGGCCAACGGCTGGATGCAGCATCCGGTCGGCATGGCCTTTAATCCGGAAACCGTCCGGTTCGAGATGCAGAATTTCTGGGAGGTCCTGTTCTCGCCGGTAGCCATCGCCAAATTTACCCATACCACAAGCTCGAGTTTCCTGGTAGGTGCGACCTTCGTCATTGCTGTTTCCTCGTGGTACCTGCTGAAGGGGAGGCATATCGAGATGGCCAAAAAATCCATCCTGGTGGCCTCGGTATTCGGGGTTTTCTCTCTTGCCATGACAGCCTTTACCGGGGACGAATCGGCCTTCACCAACGCCTCTACCCAGCCGATGAAGCTGGCTGCCTACGAGGGGCTCTATACCGGTGAGCAGAAAGCCGGCATTGTCGCCTTTGGTGTCTTGAACCCGGCCGCAAAGCCTGGCGAAAACAGCGATCCGTTCCTGTTCAAGATCAAGCTCCCTTATCTGCTCTCCCTGATGGCCAATCGCTCATTTGATTCGTTCGTGCCGGGCATCAATGATCTGGTTTTCGGCAATGAAAAGAAGGGGATCGTCGGCGTTGACCAGAAGATGGTGCGCGGTTCCGAGGCGCTTGTGGACCTGAGGGCCTACAAGAATGCCAGGGATGCCGGGGACAAGGCTGCTGCAGAGGGTGCACTGGGACGTTTTACCAAGAACCAGGACTATCTCGGCTACGCCTATTTCGACAAGCCTGAAGATGCGGTCCCGCCGGTCCAGACGACCTTCTACGCCTTTCATATCATGGTCTTTCTTTCCCTGTTTTTCGCTTTTATCTGTCTTTCCTATCTGTACTACGGGATGAAGGACAGTATCGGGCAGAAGCGCGGGCTGCTTCTGCTTGGCATCGCCTCATTTTTCCTTGCCCTGATCGCGAGCGAGGCCGGCTGGGTCGTCGCAGAAGTAGGCAGACAACCCTGGGCCATCCAGGGCATGATGCCTGTCTCCGTAGCGACCAGCAACCTGGCCAAGGGAAATGTGATGGCCACATTCTGGATGTTTGCCGGCCTCTTTACCCTGCTGCTGCTGGCGGAAATAAAGATCATGCTCTGGCAGATCAACAAAGGACCGGAGGGCGAATAAATGATTGGAAATCTAGATATAACAATACTGCAGCAGATCTGGTGGATCCTTGCTTCCGTTGTCGGTTCGCTGTTTCTTTTTCTCACCTTTGTGCAGGGTGGGCAGACCTTGCTCTGGCAGGTTGCCAAGACGGAACAGGAGAAAGCGCTGGTGATCAATTCGCTCGGTCGAAAGTGGGAACTCACCTTCACCACCCTGGTGCTTTTCGGCGGTGCCCTCTTTGCCGCTTTTCCGCTCTTTTACGCCACCAGTTTCGGTGGGGCCTACTGGGTGTGGATCCTGATCCTTTTCACCTTTATTATTCAGGCCGTGAGTTATGAATACCGCAAGAAACCTGCCAACCTGCTTGGCGCAAGGGTGTATGAGATATTTCTCTTTATCAACGGTTCGGTCGGCATCCTGTTGATCGGGGCCGCTGTTGGAACCTTTTTCACCGGCTCCAATTTCACCCTGAACCAGTTTAACCAGGTGCGCTGGACCCACCCGCTCCTCGGACTTGAAGCCGCCTTTTCGCTGTTCAACCTCTCGCTCGGTTTGTTTCTGGTGTTCAACGCCCGTGTTCTCGGTTCGATGTACCTGATCAACAACGTTGATTGTACCATCGCGCCGGATCTTGAGCAGCGGCTGAGAAAGGGTTGTCTCACCAGTCTTGTCTGCGCCCTGCCGTTTCTGCTCTACGTGCTGGCAAGCCTGCTGCTGATGAAGGGCTTTGCCCTTGATGAGAGCGGCGCGGTCAGTCTCGTATCGGGAAAATACCTGGCCAACCTGCTGGCCATGCCGGTTGTTCTTGTTCTGCTGCTCGCCGGGCTGGCGCTGGTGGTGTGGGGGGTTATTTCCACAAGTTTTCTCGGCGGTAACCGCGGCATCTGGTTCGCCGGTCTGGGAACGGTACTCGTCGGCCTTGCGGTGTTTTTCACCGCCGGTTTTAACAATACGCCGTTTTACCCGTCCAAAGCTGATCTTCAGTCATCCCTGTCGATCTATAATGCCTCGTCCAGTCATTATACGTTGACGGCAATGACCTACGTCGCCCTGATCATTCCGTTCGTACTGGCCTACATCGCCTATGTCTGGAAGCTGATGGACGCCAGGAAGATCGGGCCGGAAGATCTCAGCGATCCCAAGGCTTATTAGCCCAGAGGATAGTTTCCAAGGAGGAACGAAAGGATGATAGCATTTCTACTTATTTCGTGGTGCGCCGTGATCTTCTTCTCGTACAAGGTATCGGTCACGCTGCTCGAAAAGGCGGGGAAACTCTAGTATCTGAAGAAAACCTGCTTACTGTAGTATGAAACGGGGAGATCTGTGGTGGTCTTCCCGTTTTTGTTTTACGTGTTTATGGTAGTGACGTAGCTTTCGGGAGCAGCGTCCCGGCCGACCACTTATGAAGGAGTTTACTATGGGAAAGAATCTATTCAATAAGGTATGGGATTTACATAAGGTTGCAGCGCTGTCGGAGACACAGGACCAGCTTTTTATCGGTCTTCACCTGGTGCATGAGGTTACCTCTCCCCAGGCCTTTCAGGAACTGCGGGAGCGGGGTATCAAGGTGAAATACCCCGACCGTGCCATTGCCACCGTTGATCATATCGTACCGACAAAAGATCAGTTTATCAGGCCATACCAGGATACCCTTGCTGAGGAGATGCTGCAGGCCGTTGAAAAAAACACGACTGAGTTCGGTATCCCGTTCTTTGGACTTCATTCCGATTCCCGGGGCATTGTCCATATCATTGGACCGGAAAACGGTTTTACCCAGCCCGGCATGACCATCGCCTGCGGCGATTCCCACACCTCGACGCATGGTGCTTTCGGCGCCATTGCCTTTGGTGTCGGAACCTCCCAGGTTCGGGATTTGCTGGCAACCCAGACGCTTGCCGTTGATCGTCTCAAGGTCAGGAAGATAGAGGTGAGCGGTGCACGGGGACCAGGCGTCCATGCCAAGGATATCATCCTGCGGATCATCGCCGAACTCGGTGTCATGGGTGGTATCGGTTTTGCCTACGAGTTTGCCGGTCCTGCCATCGCAGCGCTTTCCATGGAAGAGCGCATGACCATCTGCAACATGAGCATTGAAGGGGGTGCCCGCGCCGGATATGTGAATCCCGACCAGATGACCTTTGACTACCTGAAGGGAAGACCGTTCGCTCCGGCCGGTGATGCATATGCGGCCGCTGTTGCTTTCTGGAAGTCCATCGCCTCGGATGAGGACGCCCAATATGATGATGTTTACCGGCTCGACATTACCGGTATGGGCCCGATGGTCACCTGGGGCATCACACCAGGCCAGGGTGTGGAAGTGAGCGGCAATCTGCCGCGCATCGCTGATCTCGATGAGTCCGAGGCGGAAATCACCCGAAAAGCCTATGAGCATATGGGCTTCACCGAAGGACAGAAAATCGAAGGAGCAAAGATTGATGTGGCCTTTATCGGATCCTGCACCAACGGGCGTATCTCTGACTTCAGGGCAGCGGCTGCGGTGGTTAAAGGAAGAAAAGTGGCTGCGCATGTACGGGCTCTCGCCGTACCCGGGTCACGGAAGGTGAAAGAGCAGGCAGAACGGGAAGGGCTCGATGTCGTTTTCACCGAGGCAGGGTTCGAGTGGCGTGAAGCTGGCTGTTCCATGTGCCTGGCCATGAATCCGGATAAATTGGTCGGGCGCCAGATGTCGGCCAGTTCCTCGAATCGCAATTTCATCGGCCGACAGGGTACGCCCAAAGGCCGAACACTGCTCATGAGTCCGGCAATGGTTGCGGCAGCGGCGGTTGAAGGCGCGGTAAGCGATGTACGAAAATTATTGTAGGGAGATAGAGAAATGACTGACAATCCTGCCGCAATCAAAAGTATAGAGGGTCGGGCATTGCCCTATCAGGGCAACGATGTCGATACCGACCGTATCATTCCGGCACGCTTCCTCCGAAGTGTAACGTTTGAAGGGCTTGGCGAGGAGGTCTTCATAGACGAACGGGTCGATGAAAATGGCGTAAAAAAAGAGCATCCGTTTAATGACCCGGCCTATCAGGGTGCCAGCATATTGATGGTAAACCGGAATTTCGGCTGTGGTTCAAGCCGGGAGCACGCGCCACAGGCAATCATGCGATTTGGCCTGCAGGCCATCGTCGGTGAATCTTTCGGGGAGATTTTCGCCGGTAACTGCATCAGCATCGGTATCCCGGTCTTTACCGCTCGTGAGACGGTTCTCCAGGAACTGCAGAACCTGGCCCAACGCGAGCCGAAGACCGTCTTTAAGCTCGATGTCGAGGCCCGGTCCATCAGTTTTAACGGAAAGAGCATTGCACTGGAAATGAATTCTTCAGTCAGAACGGCGCTTCTTGGCGGTACCTGGAACACCCTTGATGAACTCCTGCAGAACATGGCGCAGATAGAGAGCGTCTACGACAGGCTGCCCTATATCAAAGGGTTTTAGCAGATCAAGGTACGTGGCGCCAGGTCAGCCTTTAACCGGATTGGCGAACCCGAAGATATCGTCCGCGCCGTGACCATGCTCTGCGGCGAAGGCGCCAGCTGGCGCAGCGGCCGGACGATTTTCGGCAACGACGGTTCTACCGGCTGAGCAATCCCTGTCAGACCAGCCTGCCGATAAGCAGCCAGAGAAGCTGAAGGCCGGCAAGCGCGTAGATGCCCGCCATGACATCATCCATCATGATGCCGATGCCGCCGTGCAGGTTGGTGTCCAGCCAGGAGACCGGGAAAGGTTTGAGGATATCGAAGACCCTGAAGAGCAGGAACCCGAGGAGCCAGGCGAGCGGATGATCTGGTGCCAGGGTCAGGGTGACAAAGATGCCGAGTATCTCATCGATGACGATGCAGCCCGGATCAGGGCGGTCAAAAATTTTTTCAGCCGACCCGGCGGTTAAAAAACCGACGACAAACAGGGCTGCCATGAGCATCAAGTAGGCGGGCAGCGGAAGGTTTCGGCAGAAAAACCAGGGCAGCAGCGCAAACAGTGAGCCCCAGGTTCCCGGCGCCTTCGGGGCCATACCGCTGTAGAGGCCGGTTGCAATGGCCACGATCAGCCGGTCCATCAGCAGCTGTTTTCCGATCGGGAAACTATTTCCCGGTAGACCCGGTCAAGCGGGATATTGTATTTTTCAGCCACGATCCTGCATGCTTCATATTCCGGGTATATTTTGCTGCCGCCGGGTGTCTGCACCTTCTTGGCGGCAACTTCACCCCAGCGGGTGCTGACCAGAACCTTCTCACGTGGCAGTGTCAATCGTTGTTCTGTTCTGAAACGCAGGCCGATGGCCGTGGTTTCGGTGAGAATCGTGTCCTTGAGTTCCCGGCTGTCCTGCGGGTGACAGATCACCTGCAGACAGAAGCCCGGCCGTCCCTTCTTCATCTGGATGGTGTTCAGGCTGACATCAAGGGCCTTTTTGTCAAAAAGCCGGCGGCAGATAAGCGGGAAGCCCTCTGGACTCCAGTCATCGAGGTTGGTTTCGATAATCTCCACCTGCTGGGCCTCGGCGACTCCGTTGCCCCTGCCGATCATTAAACGGAGCAGGTTCGGACGATCTTCGGTTCCCGGCCAGTCGCCGGCACCATAGCCGGTGGCGGCAAGGCTCATCGGCGGCAGCGGCCCGAATCCATCAGCCAGTTCCGCAACGAGTGCGGCGCCGGTCGGCGTCACCAGTTCTCGATCGGCCTCGACACCGTAGACTGGAATATCCTTCAGGATTTCACAGACGGCAGGAGCCGGAAGCGGCAGGTTGCCATGGGCACAGCGTACAAATCCACGACCAAGCGGCAATGGCGAACAGTACAGCCGTTTGATGCCGAGCAACTGCAGCCCGGCTACGGTGCCGACAATATCGATGATGGTATCGAGTGCGCCGACTTCGTGGAAATGGATCTTTTCAACCGGTTTATCGTGAATTTTGGCTTCGGCTTCAGCCAGCCGCTGAAATACCCTGAGAGATCGTTCGATTGTCCCAGTCTCGAGCCGGCTTTTTTCCAGTACGACCTTGATATCCCCCAGAGTTCTCAGTCTCTGGGCCGTGCTTGAAGTGATGCCGACGGAGGTTGCCGAGACGGCCTGCACCATGCGGCGGGAGACGGCGAAGTCGAAAGGCTCCAGGTCAAGTTTTGCCAGTTCATCCTGCAGCAGATCGGTTGGAAGCCCGGCATCTAAAAGAGCACCCAGCAGCATGTCGCCGCTGATGCCGGAGAAGCAGTCCAGGTATACCGTATCGTTTTTTATATTCATGAAGTTATGGCTTTGCGCCCGAGAGGTTGATACCGATTTGCAGGGGATAACCGTTGAGAAAATCGGCAACACTCATGCGTTTTTTCCCTTCGATCTTGATCTCTTTTACCAGAAGGCATGAC
>JAHEMX010000654.1 GCA_024643445.1 Desulfobulbaceae bacterium
TGATGAAACCACCTTGGTAGGAACCGATTTGCTTGATTTTATAGATGAAGACTCGTCCGTTCAGGGGATGGCAGAACGGTTGCTTGAAGAAGGGGTCATCAGGGAGCGGAAATTACGGCTCAAACGGGCCGGCGCTGATGCTTTGACCATAGCTGTTTCGTTGGTACTGGCGCGGGATAATGACGGCAGACCGCTTTATTGCGACGGTCTTATCACCGATGTCAGCAGGCAGCAGAAGACGGTCGAGGAGCGGGAAAACCTGATTGTAGAGTTGCAGACATCGCTGATGTTTTTAAATCAGCCGATTAAAAATGCACCGGGAGATTTTATCAGTTGTGATCTCAACACTACGATTCAGAATGCCGCGAAAATGATGAGGGATGCAGGGAAAAGTGGTATCCTGGTGCACAGCGAAGCCGGGAAGATGATTGGCATTATTACCGATCTGGTACTGCGCGAGCGGGTTGTCGCCGAGCAGGTCCCTGGTGCTACGCCGGTCTATCAGCTGATGAGTTCGCCACTCATCTCAATCGACGACAGCGCCATGATATTCGAGGCGCTGCTGCTGCTCCAGGAACGCGGCATCAAGCATCTGGTGGTAAAGGATAGCAATGGTGATGTGAAAAGCGTTATCAGCAACGAAGAATTGCTTGATATGCATCGTTATTCGTCGACCTTCATGATAGAGCAGATCCGCAAGGCGGACTCAGTGCAGGAGATCATTGACAGTCACCATCGCCTGCCTCGTATCGTCAAGGCCTTGAACGACAGCGGTGCCCATGCCGCTAATATCACCCGGGTGATTACCACCATCTCTGATACGGTTCTGCAAAAATTGATTGAACTGGCCAAAGAGGAAATCGGTGAACCGCCGGTTCCCTTTGCCTTTATCAGTGTCGGCAGTGAAGGACGCGGTGAACAGACACTGGTGACAGACCAGGATAACGCTATTATTTTCGAAGATGTAGCTGATGTGGATCGTGAGGCGGTGCACCTCTATTTCAACCGTTTTGGCATAAAAATTTGCACCTGGCTGGACATGGTTGGTTATGATTTCTGTGCAGGCAACGTCATGGCCATGAATCCTCAATGGTGTCAGCCGATAGCACGATGGCAGGATTATTTTTCCGGCTGGATCACTGATTCGAGCCCGGAAGCCCTGGTGGAAGTGAGCATATTTTTTGATTTTCGCTGTCTCTATGGCGATACACGGTTGACCGAACTATTGCGCAGTCACATCAGAGAAAAGGCGGAAAAGCAGAAGGCCTTTCTTGTTCAGATGGCTGAAAATACGCTGCTTTTCAGGGTCCCGGTCGATTTTTTCGGGAAGCTGGCGGTTGAGTCGGGCGGTGACTATCCGAATACCTTCAATATCAAGCATGTCATGGCCCAGATTGTCGGATTTGCCCGTGTCTATGCCATCTATTATGCGCTGGAAAGTACGAATACCCTCAATAGACTTGATAATCTGCTCGAGAAAGAGGTACTGAATAAATCCTCTCACTCGGAAATCGTGGAAGCTTACAACTACCTGATGCAGCTTCGTTTCAGGCATCAGGTAAAACGAATTGATGATGGTGATACACCCGACAATCATGTCAATGCCAATGAGTTGACCCCTATGGAAAAGGACGTGCTGGAAAAGATTTTCGGGCAGATAAATCAATTGAGAAAACGACTCAGCCTCGTCGGGCATAACGAGATCTATTTTTAGAAGAAAGAGACAGCCAACGAATGGCTAACAAACAAACAGGGGGTAGTGCATGAAAGTCAGTGAGGCGCTACGGTTGCGGAAATCGACCCGGGCATATCTTCAAAAAGAGGTTCCCGAAGAGACGCTGCTGCGTATGCTTGATGCAGCCAGACACTGCCCGTCAGGGACTAACACGCAGCCCTGGCAGGTTGCGGTTGTGCTTGGTCAAAAAAAGCGGGATTTGCAAGAGCAGATAGAGGGTGCCTTCCGCAGCGGCAAGGAAGGGCGGATGGATTACCAGTATTATCCGGTCAGATGGGTTGAACCGTACAAGTCCAGACGCTTTGCCTGCGGCCTGCAGCTCTATTCGACACTGAACATCTCCAGGCAGGACAAGGAGCGCCGTCTTGAACAATGGGCGGCTAATTTCCGGGCCTTTGATGCACCGGTGATGTTGTTCTTTTT
>JAHEMX010000655.1 GCA_024643445.1 Desulfobulbaceae bacterium
GCAAAAGCCAGCAGCAGCACTAGTGAAGGCGCAATCCAGATCGATTCCTCCCGGGTGTTCCAGAATGCAGCCAGGAACAGTCCGGCACCGACAGACCATAGCCCGGCATTTTTAATGGATTGTCCGCTCCGGACGAGAAGTCCCAGCAGGCAGGATAACGTCAATAGACCCAAGGGACCGTAAATGGCGAGTCTGAATACCCGGCCAATAGCAGGATAATTATAAGAAAAGGGGTTCAGGAGCAGGAAGAGGAACAGAAGATAAAGCGGCCACTTCTGCCTGATCAGCGGCTGCACCGCCCATATCGTCACAAACGAGGCCAAGGCGTACAATAACTGCTGCGCCGCCAGCAGCGGGATGTTCAGCCAATAACTGAGCGCAATAAAAAGAGGGTAGAACTGCCCCTTGATGAGTGTCATCTGGTTATAATCTCCCAGCCAGAGGCGGCTGAGAATGGAATTGGCCTGATCGATAAACAACAGATCATCATGGGGGGTGGTGGTTGCAATCAGACGATGGGCGCTGACCAGCCAGAGTTTTATGGCGAGCGTTGTCAATGAGAATAAAAAGAAAAACCTCGGTGATTGAAGAATGCGCATATGAAGAACGATATCCTGACCGGCTGAAGTGAATCTAAATAAATTAAAGGCAAAGCTTTTGCGGCACGCAGGATACACCAGATAACCTGTTTCCTCAAGTGATGATGGGAGCATAGAGTGGGGCGGAAGCTGGCAGGTAACACGGAAGAATTGCTATCGGGCAGACAGGGATTGCCGACCAAGATGGCTGACTTTGTTGGCCCCAAGCGGTGAGGAAGTGTCTTAAAAAACGCGCAACAAGGAGGAGAGGGAGCTGTTTTTCCGCCTTCACCATGAGGCTGGGTCGGTGGCGGACTTTCGCACGAGGCATGCCCGGCTCATGAGGCAGCTACTTATCGCCGGCTGTCTATGGAAAGTCATTATTTTACACCCTGTAAAATTTCCTTACACTTCTTTCGGTTTTTGTCTTCTTCCGCTGTTTGAGGCAGGAGCTCGGAAACAGCATTTATTTGCAGGTCTGAGGCGAGTGACCTCCAAGCAAGGCAATAAAGGAGAATGGCCGGTGCAAATCATCATCGGCCCTCTTACATAGCCTCAATGTCCAGTGACATGGCGTAACCATCCCCGCTCACAAGAACTGTCCTGCCAGCGGACGTATTATCTGGCACAGTCCATGCAATACCAGGGTTGTGCTGGATAGGCGCAAAGGTCACACCGCAGCGGCGTATGGATGCATTTCCCAGGATCACATCAGAGCAGCCGACTCATGAGGAATGCATGGACAGAATCAGACGCTGCTGTAAAGGCGTGAAAAAAACGACCAGGAGAATCAGAAATGAAAGAGATCAAAAGCATTGTTGTTCCCGTCGATTTTTCTGAGATTACCGGCAGGCTTGTCGAGTATGCAGTCCACATGGCGGGGAAGTTTTCAGCGGTTATCCATTTCGTGCATGTCGTGCATTTCTACGCCGGTAACACCATGATAGGTTTTTCCTATGTGCAGGAGTGCGAAGAAAAACTTGTATCCAATACAAAGGAGAGAATGTCAAATCTCCTTGCGGAAAACAAGAATATGTGCCCGGGATGCACCGGGGAGGTGATTATCGGAGACCCGGTAGATCAAATCACTGAATTTGCCAGGGCAAAGAAGGCCGATTTGCTCATTATCAGTACTCATGGTGCGAAAGGGTTGGAAAAAATCCTTCTGGGCAGTGTGGCGGAACGTGTCCTGAAACGGGCCCATTGTCCGGTGCTGTTCATGAATCCTTATAAGGACAAGTAGGCAAGGGCAACAATGACTCATGGGCAGGAACATTGGCTGTCAACAAGAGGAGTATCGGTCGTGATGAAGGAAAAGAACGCTAATCCGCCAGTCCAGTCCGTCTCATCAACTAAACCTCCCGAAGATCATCGGCTGCGAATGGTCAACCGCACCATGCAACTCCACAGGAATCAGTCCCATGCCCTGATTGAGACGCTGCATGCGGTCCAGGAATCCTTCGGCTATCTTGACGAGGAGGTGCTGAGATACGTGGCCCAAAACCTCAAGGTGCCCCTCAGCAGGGTGTACGCAGTGGCGACCTTCTACCAGTCTTTTTCTCTCAAACCATCGGGTGAAC
>JAHEMX010000656.1 GCA_024643445.1 Desulfobulbaceae bacterium
GGATAAGCCATGAGTGAACAACAGGAAGCGGTGGTCGGGGTCGGAGAGAATGGGCTGGATCGCTGGGTAATCAGGGTAGGCAATATCGTCATGTGGTTATACGTGGCCGCCGTGCTGATCAGTTTCTACGAAGTAATCATGCGTTATTTTTTTGATTCACCCACGGTCTGGGTTCATGAAACAACCATTGCCATCGTCGGCATGAGCATGGCCTATGGAGGCATCTACTGCTACAGCACGGACAGCCATATCCGCGTTAATCTGTTTACTGACCTGTTTCCGGAACGGGTACAGAAAATCTTTGCCATCATCGTTGATACCCTGACGCTCGTTTTTTCCGTCGGCGGCGGTTATGCCATGTATTACATGGCCACCCGCGCGGTTATCAACCCTGCCGGCGGATTTTATATGCAGCGTTCAGGCTCGGCAATGAACAGCGTCTGGCCGACGGTAACCAAGCTTTTTATCCTGCTGGTCTTTATCTGCCTCATTGTTCAGGCCTTTCTTCATTTGTTAACAAAATTAAGAACTTTTCGTAAGGGGGAGTAGCAGACATGCTCGGTTTAAGCGTACTTGGAATTGGCTTTGCTACCTTCCTGATCTTTATCCTGATGATGGTGTTGCTGCTGATCGGGATGCCGCTTGGTTTCCTGACGGGACTGGTGGCGCTGTTCTTCACGTTCGGCTGGTTCGGTCCGGGGGCAATCGGTATGGTCGGCACCCGTGTTTTCTCTTTTGTTACCGAATATTCACTGGTGGCGATACCGATGTTTGTCCTCATGGCAAGCCTGCTCGACAAGACAGGCGTGGCCCGGGATCTCTATAACGCCATGCGTCTCATCGCCGGCCGGCTCAAGGGCGGGGTCGGGGTCCAGACGGTGATCGTTGCCGCCCTGCTGGCGGCAATGTCCGGCATCATCGGCGGTGAAACGGTTCTGCTCGGCATGCTGGCGCTGCCGCAGATGCTGCGACTCGGCTACGATAAAAACCTGGCAATCGGCTCCGTCGTTGCCGGCGGGTCACTGGGCACCATGATACCGCCAAGTATTGTGCTGATCATGTACGGCATGACCTCGAATGTTTCCATTGGCGACCTGTTTACCGCGGCCGTTGTGCCGGGCCTGATCCTCGTTGCCATGTATATCCTGTACGTCCTGATCCGCTGTTACATCAATCCCCGTATGGGGCCCCCGGCACCGCAATCCGAAATAGCCATGACCATGCGGGAGAAACTGCGTTCCCTTGGACATATCTTCCTGCCGATGACCATTGTCGTCTGGGTTCTCGGCAGTATTTACGGAGGTATCGCGTCGGTCACCGAAGCTGCCTGCATGGGTGTCATCGGTGTTTTTGTCTCGGCCATCATCAGGAGAGAACTAACACCGGCGATCGTTCACTCGGCCCTTCAGCAGACCATGCGGACCTGCGGGATGATCATCTGGATCGGCATCGGCGCCAGTGCCGTTGTCGGCATCTATAACCTGATGGGTGGAAAACGATTTGTCGAGGCCGCCATTCTCGGCCTCGATGTTGCGCCGATAGTTATTGTGCTGCTGATGATGGCTATCCTGCTCGTTCTCGGCATGTTTCTCGACTGGATCGGTATTGTCATGCTGACCATGCCGATTTTCGTTCCGATCATCAAGGCGCTTGGCTATGACCCGATCTGGTTCGGTGTTGTTTTCTGTCTCAACATGCAGGTTTCTTTCCTCTCACCTCCTTTCGGCCCGGCGGCCTTTTACCTGAAAAGTGTCGCTCCGCCGGATATTACCCTGGTCGATATCTACCGATCGGTCTGGCCTTTTATCACCATGCAGCTGGTTGCCCTGTCGATGGTCCTGTTCTACCCGGATCTCGCCATGTGGTTAGGCCGTTAAACTGTGATCGAAGACGGGGGGACGGGAGGATGGTTCCCGGGTATTTTCGCCGGTGAGGGGAGTGTTTGATGACGAGTGATAATTTTCAGGACCTGATCATAGAAGAGAGGTTCAACCCGTATAGAGCATGTGTCCAGGGCCGGGCCAATGAGCCGATCTGCGTGCAGTCCATCCTGGACAAATCCCGGGCGGTCGCGAGCAGCATAGATCCCTCGCTTGACCCCGGCCCCGTCTCCGTTGCTGAAATAGTGCACCGGCTGGTCATTAACCGGC
>JAHEMX010000657.1 GCA_024643445.1 Desulfobulbaceae bacterium
TATTCTCCGCTTTTGGCCTGGAGGCGATCGTGGGTGGATAAGCGGGGGCTTCTGTCGTGAACTATCCAGGACTTTTCGCTACCTGTAGCGGGCAACTCTCGATTTCCATTTCAAGGCCGAATTCAATGATAAATAGTCCGGGCCACTTTCCCGTCTGACCGACCTCCTTTCGGCTCTTATCGGGTGTAACGATTTTGTATGTCGGCCCAGCTATCCGTTTTCATGAACTTCAGCAAAGCCTTGTTTATACGCTTACGGAATGGACTGGATTGCTGGAGAGCAAAACTCACGAAATACTCATCGAACGTGCCGCCAAGGACCTGCACTCTTCCGGGAAAATCACTTTTTACGATGTACTTCAAAATAGTTTCATCCTGGACAAAAGCATCGATTCGACCGCCTTCGACCGCCGACACCCCCTCATACGCGTTGTCATATGGAATTACGGCTATTCCCTTTCTGGCTAGAAAATCGCATCCTTCAGACCCGAGAAAACAGCCGACACGCGCATCGTAAAGATCATTCAAGCCTCGAATACTGCCCCGGAACTCCCCGACGGTCAGATGCGCCGTAATAGTTGCCGTGAAGGCCGTGATAAAGACGATGGATAAAATCATCCAGATGAACGCAAAAATTCGTCCGCCCAAGGTTACCGGTGCCTTGTCTCCATATCCCACCGTACTCATGGTCACCATGGCCCACCAGATACCGTCACCTATCCCCTTGATACAGCCATTATTGAACATTCCGCTATTCCGCCGCCTTTCAAACAGCCAGACGATCATTCCGAATATAAGTGTTATCAAAAGTAACAGCGCCATCGCTTTCATGATATAAGCTGAAAATATACTTTCGATAACCCTGATCCATCTTCTATTATTATTCGCACCCGGAACTGCAATGGAAAGCCCTGATTTAAAATAGGATTGACTGAAATCCATGACAGCTTCAAAACGATCCTGAACCGCAAGAGAGGGGATGGCATCTATCTCTTTTCTTTCAAGAGCAGCCAACAAAAGCTCCAGGCTCTTGAACTCCCTGAATTCGGATGAAACACCCATCATTTCCGCCACCCCTTGCCAGATTTCGATACTGAAGCCTTCCCATCGATTATCGGCCGATTTCATGGAGGCCGGCGGCAGAACCATCACTCCCACCAATAACGGGCGGGAAGTCAAATTGTCATCCTCGCAAAAGACGTTGACGGGGAAAACCAAACAAATCAGAAAGATGAGACAGGCACTAGCGAGAAAGCCTCTACGACTGGATAGCATTATGGCGTTCCTTTGCAAATGATTGGCGCACAACATCTCTCGATATCCGGTGAAACCAGGGCGGTCCGATATACCGTTTGGAGCGAAATTTCTCAGCCTCCGGACAAAACCCAGTTGTTTGCAGGTAAAAATGTATGAACGGCACGCTCATATTCATTGAGTTTTCCTGAGCAGAATTATTTTGAAACCAGTCCGGAACAAAGTCAATCTCTTTGTCAACACGCAGCGGGATTACCACCAACAATGTGCTGCCGACCGCACCAGATGATATGTTTTCTCATCTTCACGTATTAACCGGTGAACCTGCCAGCGGGCATGGTTATCATGTCTTTTCTTTGCCAGGACAGTTATTCCTGCTCTCACCTGATTTCCCGCGAAGAAAATGAAATCCTCAAGACGTGCGAGCCATGGCAGGTCAATGGAACATTATCTGTGCGCTTTACAAAAAATCGGCGGGGCAGTAAATTGTTACTTGAAAGAGTGATCAGCCTTTGCCTGGGCTGTCTTTATTGATTCTTCAAGGGAGTTGCCATGGGCTTCGCCGGTAAATTTGTCAGCTTGCCAAAAAAGGGCGTGCAAAGGGTAAAGAGCATGGCTCTGTTCCGGCGGCCGTCTTCAAAACGACAGAACAGCAGAAACCTGGTCAAGCGCTATTTCAGACTTATCAGATAGTCTCGACGCTTCATGCCCATTGGACACCTGGCGACCGCGTCTTCTAGGACAAATCGGAAACGATATCAGGAGGTTTCCCGTATCCTCTGTTTCCGGCGGAAGGGCACGTTCCTGACATCCAGACAGCAAGCCACCTTTTCACCTCCAACGGCATCACAGGCAAATCCCCCGGGCTCAGCTGATAGACCTTCATGAAAGAG
>JAHEMX010000157.1 GCA_024643445.1 Desulfobulbaceae bacterium
AGCAAGATGATGTTATTTTCGGTACTGACAATCTTCCCGGCTCTCCTCCAATCGCCGCTGGCTGAAGGTATTATCTCCAGGGCGATAAAGGATGAGCTGATCAGCGTTGAGGTGAGCAACATTCGTGACTTTGCCAGCGACAAGCATGCCATGACCGATGATCGTCCTTTTGGGGGCGGTGAAGGGATGGTAATGAAACCGGAGCCGCTGGCGCGTGCTGTCAGGCATGTCTGCAAAAACGACGAGAAGAACAGGCGGGTTATCCTGCTGAGTCCTCAGGGACGGCTGTTCAATCAGGCAGTTGCCCGGGAATTGAGCAGTTACAGCCAGCTGGTATTGGTCTGCGGCAGATACGAAGGAGTCGATGAGCGGTTCAGAGAACACTATATCGACGATGAAATCTCGATTGGCGACTTTATCCTGACCGGCGGCGAACTTGGTGCCCTGATCATTATTGATGCGATAACCAGGCTGCTGCCGGGAGTTCTCGGCTGCACGGCATCGGCAGAAAATGATACCTTCAGCCGGAATCTGCTGAAGCATCCGCAGTACACGCGACCGCGGGTCTTTGAAGACCAGTCGGTACCGGTGGAGTTGTTAAGCGGCGACCACGAGAAGATCAGACAATTCCGCTTCGTTGAATCGGTTCGGCGTACCTTGCAGCGTCGTCCGGATCTGTTCACCGGCCAGGGCTTCAGCGCTGAAGAGATGAAGCTGCTGCGCAAGCATGGTCTGCACAGCGAGCGGAAGGGATTAGTCGATGAGGATGAGTTGGCATGACCGACAGAGCTGCCCGGCTGGATATAGCCCTGATGCATCACCCGGTCCTGAACAAGGCGGGCGAGACCATCGGCTCGGCGGTGACGAATCTCGATCTGCATGATATTGCCCGGGCGGCGCGAACCTACGGTGTCGAGCGCTACTATGTCGCCACGCCGTACCGGGACCAGCATGAGTTGATCAGTGAGATTATCGGCCACTGGCAGCATGGCCACGGAGCGAGTTACAACCCGGCACGCAAAGAGGCGCTGTCGATCATCAGCGTGGTATACGGACTTGATGCGATCGTAAGCGACATTACCGACCGGCGGGGGCAAAAACCGTTTATAGTCGGAACAAGCGCAAGGTCGCAGAAGGCCGAATCGAGTTTTCGCGACGTGCGCAACCATATCGCTGAAGACAGCTCGCCGGTGTTGCTTCTCTTCGGTACCGCACACGGACTGGCACCGGAAATAATGAACCAGGCTGATTGTTTTTTGCCGCCAATCAGAGGAAAATCAGCCTATAATCATCTTTCAGTACGCTCGGCAGTGTCGATTATTCTTGATCGACTGCTCGGCTTGGAATAAATAATAGACGCAGAACAGATTGCACGGGTGAAACGATACCGTTTATGCGATACCATCAACAGACAAACAGATAAAGAGTAGAAACCATGACCACAATCATTGAAAAAATTGACCAGGAACAGATGCGGCAGGACCACCCGGAATTCAGACCGGGAGATTCGGTCAAGGTACATATCCGTATTATCGAGGGAAACAAAGAGCGTATCCAGATCTTTCAGGGCATCGTTATCAAACGCAAACGCGGCATGATGGATGCTTCCTATACCGTGCGCAAGGTTTCACACGGTGTCGGTGTTGAAAAGACCTTCGCCCTGCACAACCCTCGTATAGAAAAAATCGAGCTGGTTACGCGCGGCCGGGTACGACGTTCACGATTGTATTACCTGCGCGATCTTCGCGGCAAGGCGGCACGTATCCGAGAGCGCGGGATACGTTAGACAGCGCTGGCAAAACCCATTTCCCGCAGCTCAGCGCGGCCATTCATGGCCGCGCTGAGCTGCTTCATCCAGCCTGATGGAGTTACTTCTATCCAAAACAGGCGATCTGGGCGACACTTACCAGTTCGAGAGGATGCTGGCAAAACGCGGTTTCAAACGGATCGCCGGCACCGATGAAGTCGGCCGCGGACCGCTCGCCGGTCCGGTGGTGGCCGCTGCAGTCATTCTGCCCAGGGAATGCGACTATTCCCTCTTCTGCGATTCGAAGAAAACAACCGAAAAACAGCGTTACCGGCTGCGGAATCTGCTGATGATTTCCGGTGCGGCCATCGGCATCGGCACGATTTCTGCTGAAACGGTTGATCGGGTCAATATCCTGCAGGCCTCACTTCTGGCCATGCGGGAAAGCATCCTGGAGCTGGTCAGGGGGGGCAGTCGTCCGGACTTCATCCTGGTGGATGGAACCTTTCCGGTTCCGCATGTTCTGCCCCAGGAAACGCTGGTCAAAGGTGACAGCCGCAGCGCCTCGATAGCTGCGGCATCCATTGTGGCAAAGATCGCCCGCGACGAGATGATGCTCGATCTGCACCAGCGCTACCCCGAGTACAATTTCCTCGCCAATAAAGGCTACCCGACCAAAGAACACCGCAAGGCCATCGCCGTGCATGGCCCCTGCCCGTTCCACCGCATGAGTTTCAGGGGGGTGAAAGAGTTTGTCGCGCCAACGGATTGATCTGGGACAAGCCGGCGAAAAGGCTGCCGCCGCTTATCTGACAGAAAAGGGCTACCGTATCATAGCCAGAAATTTCAGCTGTAAAACCGGCGAGATAGATATCATCGCCGGGGATCAGGAAACCTATGTTTTTATCGAGGTGAAAACCCGGCAGAGCAGTCGTTTTGGCGCTCCCGCCGAGGCAGTTACCCGGCAGAAGCAAAAACAGATCAGCCGGACGGCCCTTGCCTTTATGAGCCTCCATAATCTTGCTGACGTACCCGCCCGTTTCGATGTCATCAGCGTTCTGAGCGACGGGAGTGAAATGAAAATCAGCCACATCGTTTCAGCCTTTGATGATGCGGCCGGGAGCTGAGACCATGCTCATAAGCCATGACTGAACCACCGCCGAACAGCCGCCCTCCACTCGGTATAACCATGGGCTGCCCGGCCTCCATCGGACCGGAAATAATCCTCAGGTATCATGACCGGGTCGGCCGACATCTGCCGCTGCCACCGGTCATTATCGGTGACGTCGGAATCCTTGAGGCAACGGCTGATGCCCTTGGCTGCCCTGTCGCCATTGTGCCCTGGTCGGCCGGTTTAAGACCGGCAGAAGCTTGCCTGAATGTGCTCGAGATAGCAGACCTTGAACCATTGAGCTTCTCTCCGGGCTGCCCCGACGTAAAGAGTGGCTTCGCCATGGCACGCTATATAGAAACGGCCATCGAACTCTGCCTCAGCAAGAGCTTAAGCGGCATGGTCACCTGCCCTATCGCCAAAACAACCCTTAACCTTGCCGGATACCACTTCCCCGGCCATACTGAACTGCTCGCCAGCCGGACCGGAGCAGAGCGGGTGGCCATGATGCTGGCCGGCTCCCGGCTGCGCGTCGTACTTGCCACCATTCACCTTTCTCTTGCCACCGTGCCGCAGCATTTATCGCAGCAGGGCCTCGTTGAACTCATCCGCCTCACCGAGACGGCGCTCCGCCGGGATTTCGGTATTGACCAGGCGCGCCTCGCGGTGGCAGGCCTCAATCCCCATGCCGGAGAAGACGGCCTGTTCGGCGATGAGGAAAAAACCATCATCGCCCCCGCCATCAATGAGGCCCGGGCCGCCGGCATCCGGGTAAGCGGACCGTATCCGCCTGATACCATATTCTACCAGGCGTCTTCCGGTGCTTTTGATGCGGTGGTATGCATGTATCATGACCAGGGACTCATCCCCTTTAAGCTTCTGCATTTCAGTGACGGGGTCAATGTCACCCTTGGTCTTCCTATTGTCAGGACCTCGGTCGATCACGGCACCGCCTACGATATTGCCGGCAAGGGAATTGCCGATTACCACAGCCTCAATGCAGCCGTTGAGATGGCCGCACTGATCGCAAAAAACCGCAGCTGAATCAGCTATCGCCTTTTCTTACTATGATGACACGTTTAACAAAAGGAATTCTCATTGTCTTTGAAGGGATCGACGGTACCGGTAAAAGTACGCAATTGCAGCTGCTGGGCTCGTTTCTCCGGGAAAAGGGCCATGCTGTCGTTGAAACACAGGAGCCGACCAATGGCAGGTTCGGCCGAAAGATACGGTCCCTCTACAAAAAACGCAGTTCCCTGTCAGCGGAAGAAGAGCTCGATCTGTTTCTCGCCGATCGAAAAGAGCACGTGGAAGGCGTGATCACCCCGGCACTGTCGGCAAAAAAAATCGTGCTCTGTGACCGCTACTTCCTCTCTTCCGCCGCCTATCAGGGTGCTGCAGGGCTCAATCCTAAGCTGATCATCGCACGCAACAGTTTTGCCCCCGATCCGGATCTGGCCCTGATTTTCGAGCTTGATCCGATTGAAGCCATTCGCCGGATTACCGAAAAAAGAGGTGACACGTTAAATGACTTTGAGCAATTGGACTCTTTGAAAAAAGTAGCTAGTGTGTTCAAAAGGATGCAGATGGATTATATAAAGAGAATTGACGCATCGGGGACACCAGATGCAATAAGCCGGCTTGTACAACAACAGGTCAGAACGCTCTTGCACGGCGGTAAATAAAACGATCTCATTGAATACCATTACCTCTTACTACCTATCCGTTCTTTTCTCGGCAACGCTTCTTTTCGCGGGTTGCGCATCGTTGACGGGTGGCCAGTCCGACGTTGACGGTGTGCCGGAAAGCAGGGATTTCTCCTGCTCCTATTTTTATTTTCTCTGGGGCAGTCATGCGGAATATGAGAAACGCTTCCCCGAGGCCCTTGAATCCTACGAGAAAGCCCTCGTCTGCGATCCTTCCGCCGACTACATCAAGCGTAAACTGCCCCTGCTCCACATCAGGACCGGCGATACCGACCAGGCCATTGATATCCTCGAAAAAGAGCTCCGGCTCGAGCCACAGGACACGGCCCGGCGGACCCTGCTGGCCTCGGTGTTTATCCAGCAGAGAAAGATACAAAACGCCATCAGCCAATATGAGGCAATACTCGATTACGATCCGGTAAACGAAGAGATTCTATTTCGCCTGGGAGCACTGCTCAGCCAGACAGGCTCCTATGATCAGGCTCGCTTCTATCTGCTGAAGGTGCTGAAGATTGACCCCAATTCCTACTACGCGCAGCTCTATCTTGCCCGTATCGCAGATCAGCAGGGTGAAGCGGAAAATGCGGAAAATCATTATCTTGAGGCCCTGGCGTTGAACTGGTCGGCTGAGCTCTCCCAGGAGCTTGCCGATTTTTATACCCGGGATCGACGTTACGATGACAGTATCAAGGTCCTTCGTGCCGCGCTTGAAAAGGATGAAAGCGATGAGCAGGCCCGCCTCGGCATCGTTCAGGCTCTTCTGGCGCAGGATCGCGAGGAAGAGGCCATCGCCGAACTGAGCCTGGCAAAGAAATATTCCAATACACCCGAAAATCTCTCACTGATCCTCAGCCGGCTCTATCTTAAAAATGGGGAGAATCAAAAAGCGCAGGACAATCTTCTGGCGATACTCGAGGTCTCCGATAGCCCCCAGGCTCGCTATCTGCTCGGCCTCATTTACTCAAACACCGGAAAATTCACCGACGCCGTCACGGTTCTTGCCGGCATTAAACCGGAGCAGGAAGAGTATGAGGACGCCGTATTTTTGAGGACGAAAATCCTTAATCAGACCGGGCAGACTGACGAAGCCCTGCGCCTGCTGGAAGAAGACCTTGCCGGTGAAAAGAGCGATCTGCCTCTTTTTTATATACTGGCCGCCTCACTTTACCAGGATAAAGGCGAGTCGGAGCGGAGCACTGCTCTTCTTGAACAGGCGCTGCACCGTTACCCCCGGGACGAGCAGTTGCTTTTTGAGTACGCCGTACAGCTCGAGCGTACCGACCGTCTGCAGGAAGCCATAGCAGTCATGCAACAGGTCATTGAGATTAACCCGGATAACGCCGAGGCGTTGAATTTTGTCGGCTACAGCTGGGCCGATAGCGATCAGCGGCTGGAAGAGGCCCTGGCCTATATAAACCGTGCCATGCAGTTAAAACCGGGCAATGGTTATATCCAGGACAGTCTCGGGTGGGCCTATTTCAAGCTCGGAAAGTTCAAGCGCGCCAGAGAAGAACTGCTTGGCGCCCTTGAACTCCTTCCGGAAGATCCCAATATCCACGATCATCTTGGCGATGTATACCGGGCTCTTGGCCAGATTAATGAGGCCAGGGCTTCATACCTGTCCGCGTTGAAACGATACGATGACGAAAAGAAAAAGGATCTCGTCCAGAAAAAGATTGCTGCGCTGGCAAACCTTTAAGGGGATGCCCGGCAGCGGTTTGTCGCTGCTTGTGGTCATATTGATCCTCTCCGGGTGCGCCTCCCGGCCGTGGGGCGATATCGTCGACGAGCAGCAGAACAGCGAAACATCGCAGCGCTACGAGCTCCTCGTCGAACAGAGCAGATCATGGGGTTCAGGCTTCGATGGAGAACTCATCGCGCAGTTTCATTCGCAGCTGGAAAACATCACCTACACCGGGTTTTTCCAGATACTTGCGCCTTCCTTCCTGAAGTTCGTTATCAGCAATCCGCTCGGTCAGCCGATGGTGGCCATAGCCTCCAACGATCGCATTTACCAGATAGTGAACACCACCGACAGATCCTTCAAGACCGTGACGCTGAGGTCTTTCAGTCTCCGTAACGGGATCCCGCAATCCTTCATGCGAGGGCATTGGTTTGCCTGGCTCACCGGACGGCCGCTGCAGGAGCAGAACAAAATACTCTCCATCCGGGAAGATCCTGCGGGCAGAGGAGTCTGGCTGGAAATCGGCGACAACACCGAAGCCGCCGCACCTCTTGAATACCTGCTGCTGGATCCTTCCCGGCCAAGGATTATAGAAAGAATAATTGTTGAAAGCGACAGCAGCCTCCAGGCAACCATAGCCTATGAAAACTGGCAGCCGCTGTCAGGCGGTGAACAACCGATGCATATCGCGGTGAGCGGGCTCTCCTTCGGTGCCACAGCGACCTTTGTATTCTCCGATCTCAGGGCGGCAGAACTGAAGCCGCACGACTTCAATCTGCCCTTTCCACAGGGCTATAGCCGGCAGTTCCTGCCGTAACATCAAGGTGTCCGAGGAGCCTTTCGGAGAATTGCAATTTTTTCTCATACCAAGGCATTGCAAGAAAATGAGGAAGAGCCATATAACTGCTATTGCAATTATTAATTTTCTTGCAATAACGTAGAGATGGGGAAAAAGGGTTTTCTCCGAGAGGCTCCTAGGATTTTGGAAGCGCCGCCCCGCCGGTAAGTTCGGCGGCAGGGACAGGTTCTTCTTCAAACTCATTGATGATAATGATGAAGAGATTGTCCTCTTTAAAGAAGACCTGCTGCAGATCATAATTCCGGTTGGGTACAAGGTCCAGCACCACCCGGACCTTGCTGGGACTGCTGTGCCGGGCTACCCTGATACCGCTGATATAATTTCCTTTGGTTTCAATGGAAGACCGAACGCCCTTGTCCAGGGCTGTATCGAGAAAATCACAGACAACCCGAGGATTCCCCTTTTCGATGCCGAAGACGATGGGGGGATAGAAATCATTGAGCTTGAACAAGACCATCTCACTGTTATCGGCGGTCGTCTCGAACGACACATCCCGCAACACCGGATCGGCTGGAGCGGCGGTGGCAACAGGAGCAGCGCTGGCTGGGGCCGCGTTATCGGCAGCAGGCTCCTGAGCCGGTGCAGCCGTTTGGGCAGGTGCAGCTGTTTCGACAGGTGCAGCAGAGGCGATAACAT
>JAHEMX010000658.1 GCA_024643445.1 Desulfobulbaceae bacterium
GCCCGGGCCCTGAATGACGCCGGAATGCGGGCCGTCGTGGCCCACGGCATCGTCGATTTTCCCGCCCCGAGTGTCCCCGACCCAACGAAGAATATCGAGGCGGTTGAAATCTTTATAGACAACTGGCAGAACCGCTCAGCACGCATCACCCCGGCAGTTTTTGCCCATGCTCCGTATACCTGTTCACCCGCGACATATAAAAAGGCAAAGGACCTTGCAGATCGCAGAAATGTCAGGTTCTTTACCCACATTGCCGAGAGCAGAAACGAGCAGGACATGATCATCGATCCGCAGGCGGCGACACCGATAAGACATCTGTCCGCGCTGCATATCATGGACGGGAACTGCACCTGCATACACGGCATCTGGATAGACGAAGACGATCTGGCCATTTTTGCCGAAAGCGGTGCAGCTCTTGTAACCTGCCCGCAAAGCAGCATGAAACTCGCCTCTGGAATCGCCCCGATTCAGGCCATGCTCGACCGGGCCATAACCGTCGGCCTCGGCACCGACGGCTGTGCCTCAAATAACAGTCTCGATATGTTCCGGGAGATGGACATGCTGGCAAAGATCCAGAGGCAGGCGACCGGCTCTGCATCAATCATGCAGGCCGAAACGGTGCTGCAATCCGCCACGCGTGCAGGAGCCGCTGCCATCGGGCTGCCTGAATGCGGTGAGATCAGCGTCGGAAAGAAGGCTGATATGATTATTCTCGATACCGACACTCCCCGCCTGACTCCCTTTTACAACCTCGATCGCCTCGTTCATGCAGCTTCGGGAAGTGATGTCGCGACCGTCATCATCGACGGACAAATCGTTATGCATGAGCGGCAGATACGCTCCTTTGATCTGGAGGAGGTATACCACCAGGTAGGCCGGTTCAGCCAAAGGCTCGGTGATACGGGCAGCCTCTGATCATCGGCCCGGGTTAACCCGCTCTCACTACCGAGGTCCGGAGCGCCCCAGAAAGGATGCCGAACCGGGCCTGAATGCCGGTGGATACGCCTGGATCACCTTGTCCCCCGGAAACTTGAATACTCCCCAGTCATATCGCGAGTACCAGATCCCGACACGGTTTCCCTGCGGGTCGCGTATCCCATAGCCATTAAAGCTGTTGGTAAGCGTCTCAATCCCAGTCGGTCTTCGTTTGATTTCCTGTACCCAGGAGGTGAGCTGGTCCTGGCTCAGATCAATCGGTGTCCAGAATTCCCCCACTACCTTATAGTCACTCTCTACGCCGAGGATGGCCTTGGGGGAGAGTATTTCCCCATAATAGAAGTACTGGTATCCAGGCACAATCTCCTCTGACGTAAATATCCTGGTGACTTCATGCTCCATTCGGATCGAGCCGCAGTCGGGACAACCGGCGCAGCCGGAAAGAAGAATAAGGAAACCGGCCAGGAGTATTGCTTGCAGGGTTCTTCTCATTTTTCCCTCATGTGCTATCGCTTTATTGCTCTCTCAACGGTATCATCCTGAGAATACAGTATCAATGGTCCTTAGCGCGGTCAATAGTGACGGCCAGGAGATCGCGAACTGCGCAGCCGCAACCACAAGAGAAAAGTCGTGCCATCCGGAATGGTTTATAGTATATGCAAGACCCTTCATATGGGATGTCACGCACAGCAGTCAATGCTGTCCCTGAACCGGAGGAGTTAGCAATGAGTAAACACATGATCATTTCCGTGATGTCGCAGGATCGTCCGGGCATCGTTGCCGATATTACCGGCGCCATTTACCAGCTTAACGGGGATCTGGCCGACCTCAACCAGTCGGTGCTGTGCGGATACCTGACGATGATTCTGATTGCCACCTTTGATGACACCTTTGAACCGGAGGACCTTACTTCCCGGGTAGCGCAGATTGAAAGTACGACTAAGCTCGATGTCGTCGTCAGGGAGATGACGACACCGATCAGCGTGGCCCAGACCGGCCTGCCGCAGAAAACCTATCTGATGACCGCCCAGGGCTTGAACCGAAAAGGACTTGTGCACGGCATCAGTTCTTTCTGTTATCAGCACAATATCAATATCATGGATCTGGTAACCACCAGAACGGAGGACATCTATACCATGATCCTGCAACTCGATCTGAGCAAGGTTACATCAATTCTTAAGGTTCGTAGTGACCTGTCGGAA
>JAHEMX010000158.1 GCA_024643445.1 Desulfobulbaceae bacterium
AAGAAAAAACCGACAATGTTGAAATAAATCGGAGCTATACGCGTCAGTCTGTCAACAATCTCACACCCTTCATTCAGGCAGATACCTGAGCCGTCAAGGTAGATGAGAACAGCCTGTGTTCCGGTTAGTATAAGTCCCAGTACCGCTGCTAAAAAACTTACGAGCATAGGTGTTGTCGAAAAAATGTTGAATGTTTACTATTTACTGGAGATATAATTTTTGAAATCAGATCTGTCAATAAATCAAAACGTGCCGTTATGGAATCAGGTTTTGTTTTTTGCCGGCCTGGTGCCGGTATCCGTCATCAACGTTCTAACAATCAGGAGGCATAGAAAGATGCGTATGGCAACCTTCAACTGGAAAACAATGCTGCTTGCGGCGGTTGTGGCAACGGTCGGCATACTTGGATCTCACTCTTCAGCCCTGGCGGTGCAACCGGGAGCCGTGCTGAAGTCGAGGTCGGGGGCAACGCTTTACCTCGTTACACCTGCCCGTTCGCTGGCAGGGATTCCATCTTCTGAAGTGTATAACTGCCTGGGGCTCTCCGGGCAGAAGCATTATAATGTGGGGCAGGATGAAATAGATGCCTTGAAAAAAACAAATCTGCTGGTACGTGATCCCGAAGGTAATATCTATGCAATAGAAGGTACCCAGAAGCGCCATATCGTCTCTCCTGCAGCCTTTGAGAAGAACGGCTACGATCAGAAAGAGGTTGTGACCATTTCAAAACAGAAACTTGATTGCATTGCAGACGGCCCGCCCGTTCAATAATCTGCAGGGCCAACACGGAGACAGGAAGAGGCTGAGCCGCGCCGGATTGTCTTTTGTGAACATATAAGGGGGACAGTATACTTAATTACCGGTACAATCCGGGAATTAAGTATACTGTCCCCCTTCATCGCCTTCATCTGAAAAGGCAGATCACCCGAGATTTTTCAGCACCTCGGACAGGCTTTCCTTGGCATCACCAAAGAGCATCCTGGTATTCTCCTTGTAGAACAGCGGGTTCGATACCCCGGCATAACCGGTGGCCATCGAACGTTTGAGCACGATGGTCGTCTTGCCTTTCCAGCATTCGAGCACCGGCATCCCGGCGATCGGGCTGTTCGGCACTTCCTGGGCTGCGGGGTTGACAATGTCGTTGGCTCCGATGACGATGGAGACGTCAACATCAGGGAAGTCCCCGTTAATTTCATCGAGTTCGAAAACGATATCGTAGGGCACCTTGGCCTCCGCCAGCAGAACATTCATGTGGCCGGGCATACGGCCGGCGACCGGATGGATGCCGAAGCGGACGTTGATCTTTTTATCACGCAGCTTCCGGGTAATGTCATTGACGATATGCTGTGCCTGGGCAACGGCCATGCCATAGCCCGGAATAATCATGATTTCTTTTGAATCAAGGAGCATCTCCGCAACTTCCACCGCTTCAACAGCAATGATTTCACCCTCTTCTCCTTCAGCCCCGGCCGCTGTTTCGCCACCTGAGGTACCGAATCCGCCGGCGATAACCGATAAGAACCTGCGGTTCATGGCCCGGCACATGATATAGCTGAGGATGGCGCCGCTGCTGCCCACCAGGGCACCGACAACGATCAGCAGGTCATTGTTCAGCATGAAGCCGGTGGCTGCCGCCGCCCAGCCCGAGTAACTGTTCAGCATCGATACGACAACCGGCATGTCCGCTCCGCCGATGGCCATGACCATATGCACACCAAAACCAAGGGAGATGATGGTCATCAGGACGAGGGCAAGCGTTCCGCCGCCATGAGCCGAGCCGTTGACGAAGGAAAAGGCCAGCAGCACTGCGCCAATGAGCAGCGTCAGGTTGAGCCAGTGCTTGCCAGGCAGAATCAGCGGTTTGCCGCTGATACGCGCACTCAGTTTTAAGAATGCTATGACCGATCCGGAAAAGGTAAGGGCGCCGATCAGGATTCCCAGGTAGGTCTCGACGTCGTGAATGGTTTTATCAATACCGCTCAGGACATTGCCATGATCGAGAAAGTTGGCGAATCCGACCAGCACGGCGGCAAGGCCGACGAGGCTGTGCAGGATGGCGACCAGTTCCGGCATCTGGGTCATTGCGACTTTTCGGGCAAGCACCATGCCGATGCTGCCGCCGATGAGAAGTCCGCCGAACAGGATAATATAGTGGTCTGAAACAATGCCGATTATCGTGGCCAGCAGGGCCATGGTCATACCGAGAATGCCGTAGAGGTTGCCACGGCGCGAGGTCTCGGGGTTGCTCAGGCCGCCCAGGGCGAGGATAAACATGATAGTTGCGCCGATATAGGCGATGCTTACGATACCTTGAGACATCCGTTCCTCCTATTTCCTGAACATCGAAAGCATCCGCTGGGTAACCGCGAAGCCGCCGAAGATATTAATGCTGGTCAGCAGAATCGAGATTCCAGCCAGAAAGACGATGAGCCCCCTGTCAGAGGATATCTGCAGGAGGGCGCCGATGATGATGATTGAACTGATGGCATTGGTCACACTCATCAGCGGGGTATGCAGGGAGGGCGTAACGTTCCAGATGACCATGTAGCCGACAAAACAGGCGAGAACAAAGACGGTAAAATGAGACATGAACGCGGGAGGGGCAACGCTTCCCAGTCCCAGCAGCGCAATAGATCCGATAATAAACGGCAGCAGGACGCTCCAGACACTTTTCTTTACTTCCACCTTCTCGACGACAGGGACGGCCTTCTTCTTCGCCGGAGCGGCGGAGAGTTTCGGCGCTGGCGGCGGCCAGGTAATCTCACCGTTTTTAATGACGGTTGCCCCGCGAATAATCTCATCTTCCATATTGACAACGATGTTGCCGTCTTTTTCCGGCGTCAGGTCGGTGAGCAGGTGGCGGAGGTTGGTGGCGTAAAGCTGGCTTGCCTGGGTGGCAAGACGTGACGGCAGGTCCGTGTACCCGATAATGGTCACGCCATGTTTGATCACCACTTTATCCGCTTCGGTGAGTTTGCAGTTACCGCCCATCTCGGCGGCAAGATCGACAATGACGCTGCCCTCTTTCATGCTTTCCACCATCGCTTCGGTGATCAACTCCGGGGCGGGTCTGCCCGGGATCAGGGCGGTGGTTATGATAATATCGACCTCTTTGGCCTGTTCGGCAAAGAGTGCCATTTCGGCCTTGATGAATTCATCGCTCATCACCTTGGCATAGCCGCCTTCGCCGGAGCCGTCCTCATCGGCGAAATCGAGCATGAGAAATTCTCCGTCCATGCTCTCTACCTGCTCCTTTACCTCAGGCCGGGTGTCAAAGGCCCTGACGATCGCTCCCATGCTCCTGGCGGCTCCGATTGCCGAGAGACCGGCAACGCCTGCACCGATTACCAGTACCTTGGCCGGCGGGATCTTGCCGGCGGCGGTGATCTGGCCGGTGAAAAAACGGCCAAAATGCTGGGCAGCCTCAACGACGGCCCGGTAGCCGGCAATATTTGCCATCGAGCTCAGGGCGTCCATCTTCTGGGCCCGTGAGATGCGGGGAATCGAATCCATTGCCAGCACCGTCACCTTCTGTGCCGAGAGTTCCTGCATCAGCTCGGTATTCTGGCCCGGCTGAATAAAACTGATAAGCGTCTGGTCTGCATTAAGCAGCTTTATCTCGTTTCTGCGGCTTCTGGTCTTTTTCTCCGGAGCCCTGACCTTGAGGATAATGTCAGAGTCGCTGTAAAGTTTCTTCACATCGGTGACGATCGTTACCCCGGCGGCTTCATAGGCCGCATCGGTAAACTTCGCTTCAGAACCTGCTCCGGATTCCACCGACACTTCAAAACCGAGTTTCCTGAGCAGCACTGCCACTTCAGGCGTGGTTGCAACGCGCCGTTCGCCTTCGTGCATCTCTTTTGGTACGCCGATCCGCATGGATTTTCTCCCCTGTGCTGAAAACTTTTTAGTTTGCACCGTTTTAATCAGTAACGGATTTATGATTAAAACATGCGATGAATCACTACTATCCGAGTAAGGTAATAATCATTTTTATAAATAGTAGCGTTGATGGAAAAAAAGATTGGACCGTTGTGGTGACAGTGTACGTAATTCCTTTCCCCGCCTCTCACTCGCACCTCCTGAGTTTAAACGAAACCTCCTGGGCATCAAGCAGCCTGCAAAGGCAATTCCCGGCGTACAGGGCGAACTCTGGCTGCCTTGCCCGAGTATCTGCTGTTTAGGGTTGAAAACGTTGGGAAACAATGCTTATCATGTGCATCGGGAAGATGGGGGTGCGCCGTTTTCTCCGGTTACAGGCTCCTAGCGTGCAGGTAGGTGAACGATGATTATCAGGTTGCTTCTGGCAGGGTTCGTCTCGTTTGTTTCCGGTTTCTGTTATCTGGCAGGACTGGTGCGACTTGTCAGTGGGCTGCTGATCGGTTTCGGTGTTCTTGCCGCGGTTTCTTTTGCTATTGTCTTTCTGCTGCCGCCAAATACTGATCGTCTGCTCTTTCCCCTTTCCGCCTCCGGAGCCTCCTGGCCCTTTTTCCTCATTGCACTTTTGCTGATTCTGCTGATCGTCTGGCTTTTTCTCAAGAAGTCAGACCCGGCGGAAGAAGAATATCTTTCAGCTCGACATCTGAAGTTTCTCAGCGGCGGTCTGCTGCTTTACATCGCCAGTCTTTTCATTCCGATAGCACTCTGGTTCCCTTCGGACGAGAAACGCTTGACGCTTGAAATCAGCTCACAGGAGACCATGGTCTTGGTTGGTGTCTGTCTCTATCTGGTCGGCTCAGCGGCTGGATTGCTGCTGCTGTATCGGGCCAGCAAGGGAACGACAGCCGACCACCCCGATCTGATGAGGCGTTTTATCCCGGCTTTTTTTGCCTTCTTCCAACTGGACAAGATGCCGGCACTGGTCGCCTATCTGCTGATCTATTCAGAAGATGTCCAGTTTGTTTTTCCGAAAATCGCTGCACTGGCTCTTGCTGGCTATCTCCCGGTCGGGATTTTCCTGGCAAAAACATGTTTTGATTCACGATCTGTTTCATGACCCTGCCGGTATCCCTGTATCGCTAAACAGCTGGTGTCCGGCCGCGACGGCCGGTGGCTATTTCTCTGTCTGGGAAATAACGTGCTCCGTTGGGAGGCGTGGAATAAAGGAGCTCCCTGGAGGCTCATGAGTAACAGAACCGTCAGGAACGCTCTCTGTGACCCTGCCTCGTGAACCTGTTGACATCATCCGGAGGGTATGTCAACCTGAGGCGGAGAAGCTATTTTTTTCAGATAACATTTTGACATTATGGGAGATTATGGTTGCGCATGATAATCAGCTTTGTCTGGGGCAGGCGGCTGATCTCCTGCAAAGCTGCAGCAGAGAATACTATACCGCACGGACGGAGGCATGTTTTAACAGCACAATCGGGGGCCATATCCGCCACATTCTCGATCACTACCACTGTTTTTTTCAGGGTCTGGCCAGCGGGATGATTGACTATGACGACAGGCAGCGCGAAACGACCACTGAGGACAATCCTGACACTGGCGGTCAGATCATCCGGCAGTACCGCACAGCCCTCGCCGCGCTGGATGAACCTCTGGATCGGGTAGTGCAAGTCAAGATGGCAACCGGCGGTGATCATGACCAGGTCTGGTCAACTTCGACGGTGGGGCGGGAACTGCAGTTTTTGGTGAGTCACTCGGTTCATCACTATGCCTTGATAGCAACCATCTGCGCCATCATCGGCGTGCCGGTTCCCGCAGATTTTGGCATCGCCCCGTCAACGCTGAGATATCGCACGGAGCTGGGGAAATAATTGTGTGTACGGTTTCCTGGTGGCAGAAAGGCGGTTCCTACGGACTCATTTTCAATCGTGATGAATCGAGGAAACGACTCGAAGCCAGGCCGCCAACCCTGTTCAGCGAAAAAGAAACGACCTTCCTGAGCCCGGTGGATCCTGATGGCGGCGGCACCTGGATATGGGTTAATGATCACGGGCTCATCGGCTGTGTTCTGAACAATTATCCCCGGCAGGTAAAAGCCAAACATCCTGCCAACCCGGTAAGCAGGGGGCTCCTGCTGAAATCGCTGGCCTGCCATACGACAATTTCGGCCGTCAAGACGGCCGTTGGCTCCACCCCGCTGGCCTGCTACCACCCCTTCTTCCTGCTCTTCTTCGCCGCTGATCGCCTGGTCTTGTTCGGCTGGGACGGTGAGCGGCTTGAGTGTCGAGAGAACCGTGCCATCACCTGTCCGCTGACGACATCGGGGTATAAACCCGAGGAAGTCATCGGTTATCGGAAAAAACAATTTGAAAAACTGGTCGGCGATGGAGTCGGCAGATCGTTTCAGGATCTTATCTCTTTTCAATGTCAGCACGACTCTGAATGGCCTGCCTGCTCGGTACTGATGTCACGTCCGGATGCCCGCAGCGTCAGTCAGTGCCGGGTCCTTGTCGAGCCGGATATGATATCCTTTTCCTATGCAGCCATCTCGGAACAGGCCCAGCTGCAGCCGGCCAGAATTACCAGGTTGAGTCGTGCCTAAGCAAGCCGCCCGCCTCCTTGTCTGTCTTCTGCTGCTGTTGTTCTTCCCCTTCTCGGCCTGGGGTGAAAGCGGGACGTGGGGAGCAATGTTTCTGCACGAGTTTGGGCAGTTTGGCGCAGATGCAACAAACCGTCTTGTCCTTATCGCGGCTATCGCCGGCGCGACATTTATCAGTGAGGATCTCGCCTGTATCGGAGCCGGTCTGCTCGCCGCACGGTCAATCATTACGCCCTTTGAAGCGGTCGCAGCAAGTGCGGTCGGTATCTATGTCGGTGATATCCTGCTCTATCTCCTCGGCTATTTCCTGGGCATCGGCGCCCTCAATCGTGCGCCGCTGAAGTACCTGGTCAGTGCCAGGAGGGTTGTTCAGTGTCAACGGCTGTTTCAAAGAAGAGGGATGGTCCTTGTTTTCATGAGCCGGTTTCTTCCCGGGACCAGGACCGCGACCTTTATCACCGCCGGTCTGGCCCGGGTGAACCTGGTCAGGCTTCTGCTTGTCTTCGGTCTTGCCGTTGCGCTGTGGACACCGGTTCTTGTCCTTGGCGCGATGCTGATAGGACAGCCGATGGCGCATTATGTCGAGCTCTACTCCTCCTATGCGCTCTGGCTGTTTATCGGTCTGCTGTTTGGTATCTATTTCATCAGCCGGCTCATCGTGCCGCTGTTCACCTGGCGGGGCAGGAGACTCGCGCTCAGCAGGTGTAAACGGTTGATGCGCTGGGAGTACTGGCCTTACTACGTGACAAACGCGGTTACCTTCCTTTATGTGTTTTACCTGGGCTGCGTCCGCTATAAAGCGATGACCCTGTTTACCGTGGTCAATCCGGCGATTAAACCGGACAGCGGTTTTATCGGGGAGCGCAAGAGTGAAATTTTAAGCGGCTTGCCGCAGGAATCGGTTGGCCGCTGGCAGCTTGTCGATGGATCCCTCCCCCTGGCCGACAAAGGCGAGGCGGTCACCTTGTTTATAGCCGGGCATAAACTCGATTTTCCCGTTGTTCTCAAACCGGACCGGGGGCAGCGGGGCCAGGGTGTCGCCATTTGTCACGGGAAAGAGGAAGTCGAGGCGTGGCTTGAGGCTGCCTGCCACGATTTTATTGTTATGGAATTCCTGTCTGGCGAAGAGTTCGGCCTGTTTTATTACCGGTATCCGGCATCTGCAGAAGGGTGCATCTTCAGTATTACCCGGAAGAAGCTCATTTCCGTCATCGGCGATGGCCGTCACACCC
>JAHEMX010000159.1 GCA_024643445.1 Desulfobulbaceae bacterium
TGACATGACAGGTATTGCGGGCAGGTGTTCGGTAGGGAGAATTTTCCATTGGCACCGTTCGTTTTCGCTATACAATGCCACGAATTGTGTATATGGTCATGGCCTGTTGCGTCCCCGGAGGCAAGCTATTCTCTGACCAGTGGAACAGGTCTATCTGCCGGCGTGCGGATAGACGCTGCCGCTGTGTTATCGCACCCTGCCGATGATCATGAGTTTAAGAGATAAAAAAAGACCAGCTATCCTCCTTCCGGTAACAGCCATGCTGCTGTTCTGGGCCCTGACACCCATTTCCATTGCCTGGATAAAAAATGATTTTTCACTGATCTTTCAGATCTGGCTGCGTTATGTCAGTTCAACAGCCGCCTTGTGGCTCTTTCTCCTGACAAGGAAAATAGTGCGTAACGATCTGGATGTGTTCATGACGGCTAGAGGTTACTTCCTGACAAGGCTGTCGGTGACCGCATTCTGTACCATCATGTTTCAACTCTTGTATACCTGGTGTTTTTTCCTGATTCCTCCTGGATTCGGTGTACTTCTCTACCAGTCGCAGGTTATTTTTGCGGTTATCCTGGGCATGGTGTTTTTCAACTCCGAGCGGCAACTGATAAAAAAGCCGGGTACTGTGGGTGGTATACTCATGGCCCTTGGCGGCGCTGCCCTGGTAATCATTTTCCAGAATCACGGTTTTTCTGTTGTGCTGAATACGGGAATTCTCCTTGCCCTTGGGGGAGCATTATCCTGGTCATTCGTGGGACTGACGGTGAAGAGATGGATCGGCAACCAGCTGACGCCCCTGTTTACGGTCACCATCGTTTTTACCCTGGTATCCCTTTTCCTGACGCCGGCACTGTTCCTGTCCGGCCCGCAGATTACAGGTAATCCCGGACTGATGAAGTGGCTGGTGCTGATAGGTTCCGGTCTGCTTGGTATTGCCGGCGGGCAGGGGCTCTACTATTATCTGCTGCCCTCTCTCGGCATTATAACGGCGTCCTCTGTCCAGCTTCTGGTGCCTTTTTTTACGGGTATCTTTTCATTTCTTCTTTTCGGAGAACGCATAACCTTACTGCAGCTGACCGGAGGGCTCCTCCTGCTGGGCGGCTGCCGCATAGTCCTGCTGCAGAAACAGGAGTTCCTGGCGAAACGGGATACCGTTTAATCGTAATCCGCTCCTGCAGGCCCATCAATTGAAGCGCATCGCTGAGGTTACCTTTCCTTGAGGATTGCTGCTGTTGCCGAAGCAAGTGCGCGGCAACCCCGTATGATGTCTTCCTCCTTGCTATCCTCCAGAATACTGTGACTTATTCCCCTAATGCTCGGAATAAAGAGCATCCCGGTGGGAAGATGACTGGCCAGAGCCTGGGCATCGTGGCTGGCACCGCTGGGCATGCTGGTCCATCTCCCCGGAGCATGCAGTTGCGCCGCCGCCGCAAGACAGGTTTGCACCTTGTCGCTCATCAGCGCAGATTTCTGATGGGGATATACCGGTTCGAGCTGAACCGCCACCGGACCTTGTTCGCAAAACCGCTGAACCAGACTGGAGGCCTTGTCTTGCAGTTTATCAAGGAGTGCTTCATCCGTGTCACGAAATTGCAGGAGCATTTCTGCCCTTCCCGGCACTACGCTGTGCGAACCGGGGTCGAGCCGGATATGGCCGATTGTCCACACGGTGTGAGGATGTGCCAGGGAGGAAAATTCGAGGTCGAGGGCATGGGCCAGTTTGATGAGTGCGTTGGCGGCATCCTTCCGATACGCCATGGGCGTCGTGCCGGCATGGTTCTGTTCGCCCGTGAAGCTCAGTTTGAAGGTGCGGAGCCCGACGATAGCGGTTACCACCCCGAGCAGTAGCTCCTGTGCTTCCAGGTGGGGCCCCTGTTCAATATGGGCCTCAAGGTAGGCGAGATAGTTGCTTTTGTCGAGCCTGAACGGTGGGATTCCCGCAAGACCGGCAGCCCTGATCGCCTGCTGCAGGCTCACCCCGGTCAGATGATCCACGGCTTTGTTGAAATCATCATGGTTGAGGGTTCCGCAGAATGAACTGCTTCCCAGAATACCCATATAGGTTCCCTCCTCATCGCTCCATGATGCCACATCAATGCCATAGTGCGCTGTTTCTGGTGTTTCTGCGCAGGCTCTCGCCACTTCAATGCCGTAGATGACCCCGAGCGCGCCATCGAGCCACCCCCCCTGGGGCTGGGTATCGGTATGTGATCCCAACAGTATTTTCTTCCCTGGATTTCGCGAGCGTCCGAGCACATTGCCCATGCCGTCTATCGAGGCCTCAAGACCTGCCTCGCTCATTCGATTGCAGAGCCAGAGACGTGCCTCCATATCGGCCGGTGAGAAGGCTGGGCGTATGACTCCCGAGCCGAATGCGCCGATGTTTCTCAGGTGCTGAAGATCCTGCATTAATCGTTTGGGATTTATTTCAGGCATGATGCATAGTCTCCATGGTGAAACGGTTGTTCAACCAGCGGCAGGGCTGAGCGATCCCGGTTGTTTAAGCAATTAATTCCAATAGAAAATCCCGTTATTCTATCCGTTTTGTTCAGCTCGATCAACAGATTCAGGATGCTCGGAGAAATTATCTCTTTGCCCGGATAATTACTGAATAAAGATACCGACAGTGAATCATCATCAGGGAATCACCTTGATGGGCATCCAGGATATTTCGTCATGCTGAACTAATATACAGCTATTTAACCGGGGATTGATTAGATTGGAATCGGTCCGCACCTATGCAGGACAAACCGCCTCTTATCTATCGGTTAATCAAGTCAGTCTCTGTTCTTGTTTGATTTTAAACTCCTAGGTCAAGCAAGAGGCTTCTCCGGAGACTGCTATGTCCTGGAAGTTCTGGGTAAAATACAGCAAGCCCCCGCCCTCCCCGGTGATTGATCCGGTGACGATCAGTACTGTCGCCGATGCACCTCCTCCTCTCATCCTGCCCTGTAAAGCCATTTCCGGCTTGTTGCAGAACACAGAATTCGGTTTACAAATATTGACAGCCAGCCCTGGCAAACCCGTTCACCCGTGTGAGTCTTGCGGAGCATGCTGCGCCTTCTTCCTGGTTTCATTTCCGAGCGGTGAAACAGATGATTGTGAGGGTGGTGTCGTACCGTTTGGCATGTCCGGTTGTTCCAGCGAAACAAGGCGATTCATGAACGGAACCGAAAAAAGGAGCCCCCGCTGCATGGCTTTGCAGGGTGTTGTCGGTAAAAGAGTTGCCTGCTCCATTTATGAAAAACGACCGACGACCTGCCGCGCCTTCAACCGTTCCTGGGAGAACGACACCGGAAATACGCTGTGTGACCGCGCGCGGTCGGTTTTTGGTCTTCAGCCGTTCTCGCAATATTAGTATCCACCCTCTCTTTTCGGATCTTGCCCGTTCCCAGCCTGGAAATGGTATGCAGGAGCAGACTTTGTTGATTCTTCCGTCTCTATTATCGACTTACCTGGGTCCGGAGCAGGTTGTGTCCAGGCAAAGTTTCGAACCCTGCCTTTCGGAACCGGTTTATCTGCCAACATTTATGCTCACCTGTGTCGCATTGCATGGTTTTGTTGCACGAAATAAAGTAAGCACCGGGCAGGCGGTTTCTGATATAACTGGACGAGCTCAACGATCTTTCGTAAGTATAAGCCCCAGTTCAATTGGATGAGGCGGGACTTTATACCGGCAGGATTATGGACGTCCGGCCCTGCAGCAGGACCGGGTTACTTATGAAGCACGACCGACGAGGAACCATCATGCAGAAAAGATCAGCGATAGAGGGTAACACCGAGACAAATAGCTCGGTCATGAGCAAACAGCGGCAATATCTCTGGCCAAGCCACCTGCTCTATTACGAAGAGCCGCTGCCTCTTGATCATGGCCTTGGTTCCTATGTCTGGGACATTTCAGGCAATCGCTATCTCGACTTTTTCGGGGGAATACTGACCACCAGTGTCGGCCACGGACATCCTGAAATCGTCAGGAAAACAAGCGCACAGATAGCAAAATTGATTCACAGCTCAACCTTGTACCCACATGTAAATCATGTCCGGCTGGCTGAAAAAATTGCCTCCATTACCCCGGGGCGCCTGCAAAAATCATATTTCACCAACTCCGGCACTGAGGCGAATGAACTGGCGCTGATGGCCGCTCGATCCTATACCGGAAATTTCGATATCATGGCACTGCGCCACGGCTATAGCGGCAATTCCGCCGCCACTAAGACCCTCACGGCCCATTCGGCCTGGCGGCTCGAGAGTAATATCGTGCCCGGCATCAAACATGCGATAAATCCCTATTGCTACCGCTGCCCCTATAAAATGCATTACCCGTCCTGCGACGTGGCCTGTGCCCAGGATGTCGAAGACGCCATCAAAACGACAACCTGTGGAAAGATAGCCGGAATGCTGGTGGAACCCATTCAGGGAGTCGGTGGATTCATCACGCCCCCGCCGGCGTATTTCGGTATCGTGGCTGAAATTGTCAGGAATTATGGCGGCGTCGTCATTGCCGATGAAGTGCAGACCGGCTTTGGCAGAACAGGGAATACGTGGTTTGGTATAGAACAATGGGGTGTCGAGCCGGAGATTATGACCATGGCTAAGGGCATGGCCAACGGTTTTCCGATGGGTAACACGATTACCATACCCGAGGTGGCGGATTCGCTGATCGGTCAGGGAAACTTTATCTGCACCTTCGGCGGCAACCCGGTATCGACCATGGCCGCGCTGGCGACCCTGGAGATCCTGGAGAAAGATGCTCCGCCTTCGGCTATCGCCGCAAAGGGTGCCCGTCTCAGGGCAGGTCTTGAGAAGATTGCCGAGACATCTGCCATTATCGGGGAAGTTCGCGGTATGGGATTGATGCAGGGGCTCGAGATTGTCACCGACAGGAAAACGAAGGAACCGGCACCGGAGACGGTTCGACAGATTTTCGAGAAAACCCGGGAGAAAGGACTGCTTATCGGCAAAGGTGGCATGTATAACAACGTGATCCGGATTACGCCGCCCCTGACCACGACAGAAGAGGAAGTGGATACGGCTGTCGCTTTGCTCCAAGAGGTTTTCAGTGCATTCAACTAGTCGGATAAACGATGCTGGCGGACCGGCTGGAAGGGCGGTTGTCCTGAAGATGATCGGCCAAGCCTGCCGGCAGCTCTGTCTTGCAGCCGCTCTGTAGAGGGTCGGAATAGTGGGGTATGGCCGGGCCCGGAAAGCACATCAGGCGAGATACCTTCGCGGTCATCTCGCCTGATGTGTAAAACAATAAAGAACTGCGTGGTTGCTGCAATCGCTCTCTTTAGTACTGGTCACCGTCCTGTGGGTTGAACTCTGCGTTCTCCACCCACCAATCGGGTTTCTGGACCATGTCGAGCAGGTTCTCACAGGTTCTGAGATGGTATGTCTCCTGCTTCATCAGGGCTTCAAAGAGCTGTTTGCTGACCGGATCGGTCGCTTCGGCAAATTTCTCCTGGTAGAATTCCGAACCTCTTTTTTCAATTTCTACTGCCTTCTGATAATCCTCGACCGCATTTACCGACATGGCGGTGATGTTTTTGTCCTGTTTCATTTCTTCAAAAACAGTCTTGATATCAAGAGCAACGCCCTTTTGCGGATCGACGGCAAGTTTCTTCTGCAACTGCTCAATGGCAACCCGGTGTTTTACTTCGTCTTCGGCAAGCATAAGCAATACTTTTTTAATACCTTCAACCGGGGCATTTTTTGCCATTTTGCGATAAAGATTTTCAGCATCTTTTTCCATCTTAATAGAAAATTCGAACAGATCCATAAAAGCCTCCTGTGATTTGGATATTGTCTATTGCTGTTGCCCCATACTGTATAATTATCTCGCTTTTACCTCAAGAGAATTCGCCACTTCCGTGCTTCGATTATATATAATCCCTTTATAAGTAATAATGATTCTCCGTCACTTCTCCGGGCCGGGTCATCGGGTGATTTGCCTCAACAATTTTATTGCGCCATAATCATAGGGTGAAAAATCAAAGGCATCGAAGTCGGTGACAGAGACAAATCTGATATCATCATGCTCACAGAGGGTGATGTCGCCGGGCCTTATGGATCCGGATACCGGAATAAAAAATGCCTTCAGCCTCCGGTGCTCGTAAACATACCCGGCGTGTATCGCGGAAATGATAATAGGAGCGTTTAACTCTTCACGTATCTCACGCCTGAGTGCCTCCTCGACTGACTCGTCAGCCTCGATTTTACCACCCGGGAATTCCCATAACCCGCCATATCGTTTCTGTCTGTTACGTTTTGCGATGAGAATCTTGCCGACCTCGTTACAGAGCAGGCCCATGACGACTCTGGTCATCCCAGGGTGCTCGCGGAGGCTCCCGGTTCCGGTCAGCTCAATTTTTCTGTTTTCGTCAGCTGGCGGGGGCATCAGGTGATACTGACCAATTCCAGATCGAAAGTGAGCGTTTCTCCGGCCAGCCGCGCATTGGCATCGAGCGTAACGGTTTGCGCCGTGACTTTGGCGATAGAAACAAGCATTTCTCCACTCTCCCCGTTCTGGATCTGGAGTTGCTGGCCTTCCTCAAGGGTGATGCTTTCAGGAAATTGTGAGCGCGGAAGATCAATCATCAATTCATCGGTTCGGGGGCCGTATGCCTTTTCCGGCGGGATAGTTACGCGCCTGAGCTCTCCTTCTGTCATGCCGTAGACCGCTTCTTCAAAACCCTCGATCAGCTGCCCCTCGCCGAGGGTAAAGGAGAGCGGCTCTCTGTCTTTGGAAGAGTCAAACACCGTGCCGTCGGACAGCTCACCGGTATAATGGATCGCTATCTGGTCTCCCTTTTTTGCCTTGGCCATACCATGCTCCTCTATTGATAAAAGTTTAAGCGGGCTGAAAAGTTCCAGCCGGTCGCGGTGAAAGGGTATATCGCTTCTGACGGAGTACTCCCGGGCAGAAAAAACAGCTGATTCAGTTCCTGTCCAAGGCCCCTGAAAGGTACAGATAACCGGGCGCAATCACCTCCGTGATAACAGCTTCCTGGGTATATGACAATTGTAATTACGACATTCCTTCCGAAAACGGCTGTGTTGTATAGCCGCAAATAATGGTTACAATTCCATTCTGTAGGTTTTTGAAGCGAGTTGCAGCGGCAGGGAAGTCAACCTTACACCTGTTCACGTTTACCAATATCTTCAATTAAGCAACCACCAGCAAGCGGAGACAATATGTACACACTCTATACTATTCCCGGGTCATGTTCCTCAGGTATCACGGTCCTTCTTGAGCGTCTGCAGCTTGAATACACGCCGGTTAAACGTGAAGATGTGCCGAATTATTTTAACATTGTGCCGACCAACCAGGTACCGGCCTTGAAAACGCCCGATGGGCAGATCATTACAGAAGGAGCTGCAATTGTACTTTACCTCCTCGAGAAGCACCATTCACCCATGTTACCTGCCGATCTATCCGAAAAAGCTGAATTCCTGCGCTGGTTGATGTTTGATTATGCGACGCTGCACCCCGCCTACAGCAAAATGTTTTCGATTCAATACAAGACCAAAATGGACGAAAATGAGAGAATCAGCGTGCTCGAGCAACTAGCAGGTTCTGTCTCCGGTTTATGGGCAATTCTTGACAAAGAACTGGAGAAGAAGAAATTCATCACCGGCGATCAGCCGACTATTGTCGATTACCTGGCAGCCATTTACTCGAGTTGGGGAAAAAATTTCAAGGACATCAAGATTACCCTTGG
>JAHEMX010000160.1 GCA_024643445.1 Desulfobulbaceae bacterium
CTTCAATTTTTACCGGTGTCAAATTCACACATAAAGCGTAAATCTCTTCAAAACGGGGTCGAAATTCTCGTCCGTGGCATCGTCCAGGGCGTAGGGTTTCGACCCTTCGTTTTCAAACTGGCTTCCCGTTTTGGAGTCTTGGGCAGTGTCACCAATACTAGTGACGGGGTAGTCATACAGGCAATTACCCGGGACGAAAGACTTGTCTCCTTTATAGAAGCCATCACCTCGGAAGCGCCTCCCCTTGCCAGGATCATCGACCTGACGGTGCGACCGCTCAACAAACCGCTGCAGGCGGCCTCCTTTACCATCATCGCCAGCCGGGTAAGCAATAGCAGCCAGGCCATCATCCCACCGGACATTGCGCTCTGCGCTGACTGTGAAGATGAACTCAATGATGCACGGGACCGCCGTTATCGCTACCCGTTTATCAACTGCACCAATTGCGGCCCGCGTTTTTCAATCGTAGAAACAATACCCTACGACCGGCCGAAAACCTCGATGAAGGTCTTTGACCTGTGTGCAATCTGCTCGGGTGAATATGATGATCCCGCAGACAGGCGCTTCCACGCCCAGCCAAACGCCTGCCCGGTCTGCGGCCCCAGCATCAGCTGGCACGGGGCTGACGGAGCAGCAATTGACTGCCCGGATGTGGTTCAGGCGGCAATACAGGTGCTTGCTGCCGGCAGGATTGTTGCAATCAGGGGATTGGGCGGCTTCCATCTCAGCACCGACGCCTGCTCGGAAGAAGCCGTCAGGAGGCTGCGAACGCGCAAGAACAGACCGGCAAAACCCCTGGCGATCATGGTCAGGGACATCACGACGGTAAAGAGATACTGCCACGTTTCAGAAGAAGAACGTATTGCCCTGACGTCCATTGAGCATCCCATCGTTCTTCTTCGCCCTCGAAAGGAATCTGCCTTTACCAGCAGTCTCGCCCCGGATATGAGTGATATCGGCATGATGCTCCCCTACACGCCGCTGCACCATCTGCTTTTCAAGCAGGATAATTGCCCTGATGCCCTGGTGATGACCAGCGGCAACGCAAGCGGCGAACCGATCTGTATCTCCTCGGCAGATGCACTGGACCGTCTGCATGGAATAGCCGATTACTTTCTTCTGCATAACCGGGATATCGTGACCAGGGTAGACGATTCGGTGGCCAAGATTATCGGCGGGACCACCCGACTGTTCAGGCGCTCCCGCGGCTACGTGCCGGCTCCGCTGCAGGTCCCGTATGAACTGCCGCCTGTTATCGGCTGCGGCGGCGGCCTGAAAAGCACCTTCAGCCTTTCCCGGGGAAAAACGATTTTCCCGAGTCAGCATATCGGTGATCTCTTTAATCTTTCATCCTACGAATTTTATACGGAATCTGCTGATAAGCTCAAACGGCTGCTGCATATAGAACCCGTTGCCGCCTGTTGCGACCTGCACCCTGATTATCTAAGCAGTCACTATGCCCGGGACCTGTCACTGCCCCTTTATACCATCCAGCATCATCACGCTCATGCGGCTGCCGTCATGGCAGAACACGGCCTGACGGAGCCGGTACTGGCAATTATTCTCGACGGAACCGGGTATGGATCCGACGGCACCATCTGGGGAGGAGAGATCCTGCAGGCCGATCTGGTGTCGTTCAACCGGCTCGGGGCTCTCGAGACAATGGGTCTTCCCGGCGGTGATGCCGCCGCAGAAGAACCCTGGCGTATGGCACTCTCCTTCCTTTATCACCTTCTCGGCTCAAATGCTGCCCAATCGAAGCTGCTGGCCGCTGTTGATCAGACGCGCCGGGATGTGGTGGTACAGATGCTCGAGAATAACTTTAACACGCCGCTGACTTCAAGCTGCGGCAGGCTGTTTGATGCTGTGGCCGCCCTGCTCGGTCTGAGCCCGGTAACAACTTTTGAAGGCCAGGCTGCCATGCAACTGGAATCATTGGCGAGGCAAGCCATTACAAATGGCTGGAAGGACTCCCTCATCCGGTCTCTGGGCGATGACTTCGCCGCTTTGCATCGGGAAAACGAACAAAGATGGGAGATTATTTCCTCGGAATTTGTTAAAAGGGTGGTAGACGAGAGCGCTTCCGGAAAAGACCGGTCAACGATTGCACTGCAATTTCACTCCTGGCTTATCAGTTGTATTTCCCGCCTTGTCGAGAAACTCTCTGGAACCACAGGAATCACTGACATTGTTCTGTCAGGCGGCTGCATGCAGAACGGACTCTTGCTGGAAGGACTGAGTTTTACTCTGGCCGAACTGGGGCTGACGGTATACTCCGGCGCCCGGATCCCGATGAACGACGGCGGGATTTCCATCGGCCAGACGGTTATAGGAGGATTACGACATGTGTCTTGCCGTACCGATGAGAGTTGAGAAGGTCGAAGGGCATCCTGAAGATTTCAGCCAGGACCAGCTTGCGACCGTCACCATGGACGGTATCAGCAGAAAAGTCCGTCTTGACGTTGTTGACCGCTGGCCGGAGATCGGCGATTACGTTATTGTTCATGCCGGTTTCGCCATACATTCCCTGGAGGAGGAAGAGGCCAGGAAAAATATTGAACTGATCAAGGAACTCGCCTCCCATATGCCTGAAGAATTGCTGCAGGCCGGTACTGACTGATGAAATACGTTGACGAGTACCGCGATCGTTCGCTGGTTGAGCCGCTCGTTGCCGAACTGGCAAAATCAGTCAGCAGGCCGGCCCGTATCATGGAGGTGTGCGGTACTCATACCATGGCCATCTTTCGCTCCGGTGTTCGCTCGATTCTGCCGGAAGGACTTGAAATAGTATCCGGTCCTGGCTGCCCGGTCTGTGTCACCTCCGCGTCACACATGGATGCCTTCATTGGTATGGCGGACCTGCCGAATGTCAGGGTTTCCATTTTCGGAGACCTTTTCCGGGTACCGGGCAGCCGCGGCTCGCTGGCCAATGCCAGTTCACGCGGTGCCAAGGTCGATATCGTCTATTCCCCGGTGGACGCACTCGAATGTGCCAAACAGAACCCGAGGGACCTCGTTGTCTTTCTCGGCGTCGGTTTTGAAACCACCACGCCCGGCATTGCCGCGACTATTCTTGCCGCACATCGTGAAAAGGTCGAAAATTTCTGCGTCTTTTCAACCCAAAAGGTCATTCCCGGTCCGCTGGAAGTCCTGATGCAGGACCCGGAACTCAAAATCAACGGCCTGCTTTGTCCCGGCCATGTCAGTGCCATTATCGGCGCAGGGGCCTACCAGCCATTTGTCGACAACTATGGGCTGGCGTGCGTTGTCGCCGGTTTTGAGCCGGCCGACCTGCTCAAGGGCCTCATTATGCTGGCCAGACAGATCGGCGAAGGACGTCCGCGGGTGGAAAACATCTATCCCCGCGCCGTCTCCTGGGAAGGAAACAGGCGAGCCATGGCCATGGTAGACGAGATTTTTGAACCGGTCGATATGCAGTGGCGCGGACTTGGTGTTCTACCGCAGAGCGGTCTGGCAATCAGGGACAAGTACGCAACTTTCGATGCCCAGAAACGGCTGGCCATTGCTATCCCCGAAGCAGAGGAGGCCAAAGGCTGTCTCTGCGGGCAGATCCTCAAGGGCCAGACCATTCCCACCCGGTGCCCCCTGTTTGACACCCGCTGCACACCGGGCACACCGGTGGGCCCCTGCATGGTATCGAGTGAAGGTACCTGCGCCGCCTACCATAAATATGGCCGTGATTGATACCCCGATGCCATTATCCGACGTAGTTAGAACGGCAAAAAGCCGCCCGTTCCAACCCGATGTTAACCAGGAGATCCGGTCACAACACTATGGCAGAAAAAACCATCCTTCTTGATCACGGCAGCGGCGGCATGGCCAGCCAGGAGCTGATCAGCACTCTTTTCCTGAAGCATCTCGACAACCCGATCCTTCGTGGACTCGAGGACAGTGCGGTGCTGGAGAATAAGGCGGGCCGGCTGGCATTCACCACTGACAGTTATGTGGTCGATCCTCTGTTCTTTCCGGGCGGTGATATCGGCAAGCTGGCCGTTCACGGAACCATAAACGATCTGGCCATGCGGGGTGCGGCGCCGCTTTGCCTGAGCCTGGCGCTTATCCTTGAAGAAGGAATGGCTCTTGCTGATCTGGAAAAAATTATTATCTCCATCAGCCAAGCCTCCAGGCAGAGCGGGGTGCCCATTGTCACCGGCGACACCAAGGTTGTCCCGAGAGGCAAAGCTGACAAAGTATTTATCAATACTTCCGGGATCGGTATTGTCCCCGATGGTATCGACATCTCCTCAAGACATGCCAAAGCCGGTGACGCCATCATCCTCTCCGGCAGCATGGGTGATCACGGTATTACCATCATGACCAGAAGGGCCGGAATCTCACTGGACGGTAATCTGCAGAGCGATACGAGGCCGCTGCACAACCTTGCTGCCCGTCTGCTCAAGAAGTATCCGGAGGCCATTCATACCTTTCGGGATCCGACCAGGGGCGGTGTTGCAACGTCCCTTAATGAGATTGCCGCAAACAGCGGACTTTCAATCATCATGGAAGAGCAGCGTCTCCCCGTGCGAGCTGAAGTCAGGGCTGCCTGTGAAATCCTCGGCCTCGAGCCGCTCTATCTGGCCAATGAAGGGAAATGTCTGGCTGTCGTAGACGGTGCGAAGGCGGATGAGATTGTTGCGCTCATGCGGGAAACCCCGGAAGCAAGAGAGGCCGTCGTGATCGGCCGGGTGGTCGACGGAAAAGGCGGGCGGGTTGTCATCAACACGCCCATTGGCGGCTCCCGGGTCGTAACCCCACTGCACGGCGAGCCTTTGCCGAGAATCTGTTAACCATGATGGCGTCGTAAAAACTCTCCATTTGCTTCGTTGCTACAAAATTTCTATCATCACGACGTACTGGAGTACGCCGAAATAATAGAAATTTTTATGCGCCTCGCAAATGAAGTTTTTTACTTAGCCATCGTGTATTTGACTTTTTACGAATTCATCAACCAGAAAGAAATCTATGAATACTACAGAAAAGAAAATCGGCATCCTTGGCGTCGGCAACCTGATTGTCGGGGATGAAGGTTTTGGCGTGCATGCCGTTCGCTACCTCGAAGAAAATTACCGATTTCCCGACAACGTCCTCATCCTGGACGGCGGAACGGCCGGGATTTATATGAGTCCCTTTCTGGAAGAATGCGACCCGGTCATTGTTATTGACGTGGTTGACATCGATGCCGAGCCCGGATCAATGCACTATTACAGCAACGCTGATGTCAAGGCCGGCAAAATCAGCACACGGATGTCCCCGCACCAGCTTGGTTTACTCGAAGTTCTTGAAATCTGCAAATTACGGGATGCTGCACCCGAGTCGGTGGAATTTTACTGTGTTGTTCCGAAGGTACTCGAGACCACCGATCAACTCTCCGATGTGGTCGCCCCCCGGGTCAAGGAAATCTGCGCTATTGTCCTGAAGCGCCTGCAAGAGATGGGCGTTCAGGTGAGTAGCCGAACGGCAGACTGAGAGGAGGCGAAATGCATGAAATTTCACTGGTCCAGGGACTGCTTGATCAGCTGCATTCCATCGCCCGGGAAAACAATGCCAAACAGGTATTGCGGGTGACGATGATTATTGGCCCGCTGTCCGGAGTTGTGGTAGAGTCATTTGAATTCGGCTTTGACATTTTATCCAGACAGGACGATCTTGTTCGGGATGCAAAACTTGAAATCATTATTCCCGAGGTCACTTATCGGTGCAGCAATTGCGGGCAAGAGGAAGTTACCAGCCGTGCGCGACCGGCACAATGCGCAAAATGCGGCGACCGGATTCTCATTGCCACCCAGGGAGATGACCTGATACTGCGGCAGGTCGAAATGGAATAAATCATTGGCGTCGTAAAAACTTCGATCTACTTCGTCGTGGAACTTTTTCCGGCACTCGGCATACTATCTGTATGCCTTCGCGCCTGAAAAACTACCACTCCTTGTTTATCTCTGTTTTTACTTAGCCATCTTTTGAAGTTGGACAGAGTTTATACGAGATTCTCAATCATAACATTTAAGGTAGAACAGCCATGTGCGATGTATGCGGATGCCACACTCACAGTCACGGCGACAAGCACGACCATAGCCACAGCCACGGGCACAGTCACTCCCATGACGAATCGGTGATCGTCGATATCAACCGGTCACTTTTTGCTGCCAATGATGCCATGGCCCGCAGCAACAGGGAACATTTCGATACTGAAAAGATTGTAGCAATAAACCTGATCTCAAGCCCCGGTTCCGGCAAGACCACCCTGCTCGAGCACACCATCGACCGTATCGGCAAAGAAATCAATATCGGCGTTATCGAAGGGGACATCGAAACAGACCGGGATGCAGCACGCATCCGGGCCAAGGGGGTACCGGCCATTCAGCTCACCACCGGCGGAGCCTGTCACCTTGATGCCTCGATGATCCACCGGGGCTTCCACCAGCTGCAGAAAGAGCCGGGCGGAGATAAGATCGATCTGCTGGTCATAGAGAATGTCGGCAATCTTGTCTGTCCGGCAACCTTTGATCTCGGGGAGCACCGGCGGGTGGTGCTCGTATCTGTGCCGGAAGGGCCTGACAAGCCCGCAAAGTATCCCAAAGCCTTTACCACCTCCCAGGTATTTCTCATTACCAAGACAGATCTCCTGCCCTACTTCGATTTTCCGGTTCCAGAGGCCACGCGGGAAGCGCTCGAGCTCAATCCATCCCTTGAGGTGATGGCTTTTTCCGCCACCTCGGGCGAGGGATTCGATATCTGGCTGGATTACCTGCGCGACCTGGTTAAAACGGTGAGGGGAAAACAGCCGGCCTGAAAGACAGGCTGTGTCACTTGGTGAACTTTTCGGGCATCTGTTCTTCTTATGACGCGGACCGGCTTCTATTTGCGGAGTTCGGACTTGATTGCCGCCAGGGTCTCACGACCATTGTTGTCGAGGATATAGCGCCCGAGTTCTCTGCCCAGCAGTTCCGGCCCATCCGGTCCATCGGCCGGACCACTGACCGTCCGGCTCAGCAGCCAGCTGCCGTCCAGGTTAGCCAATCCGCCCGTCAGGTGGATCACATCGCCTTTCAGTGTCGCATGGCCAAAGGCCGGAATGGAGCAGCCACCTTCCAATAGTTTCAGATAGGCACGCTCAGCCCGCAGACAAAGTTCGCTTTCACGGTTATTAAGGCAGCTGCGGACCATCTGCTTCTTCTCTTCCGCAAGGCCATCCGAGGACTCTATGGCGATGCACCCCTGTCCCACCGGCGGAATGAACTGGTCAAGCGGGAAGGTATGAATGATAAGATCATCATAGCCCATGCGCGTCACGCCGGCATAGGCCAGCATCAGGGCATCACAGGCACCGTCTCGCAGCTTCTGTATGCGGGTCTGCAGGTTTCCTCGCATCGGAACCGCTTCGACATGCGGGTAGTAGTGTTTCAGCAGGGCGATCCTTCGTACCGATGAAGTACCGATGGACAGGGTACGACTGCTATCCTCAAGATTGATCTCTTTGGTGAACCCTACCAGCACATCGTTGCTTTTTTCCCGTTCGGTGTAGGCAATCAGGGAGAACCCTTCCGGCAGCGTTGACTGCATGTCCTTTGCGCTGTGCACGGCAATATCGGTTGTACCCGCGGCCAGCTGTTCCTCGAGTTCCTCGGTGAAGACACCCTTGCTGCCGATCTTGGCGATTGACCGGTCAAGGATCTTGTCTCCTTTGGTCTCCAT
>JAHEMX010000161.1 GCA_024643445.1 Desulfobulbaceae bacterium
GGTGCCAGCAACTCCGCCGCCCATGCCTGGCTCGTCGCCGCCCCCCCCACCGCCATTGAAGAGCGCTTCGGCTGCTCCGCCACCACCGCCCATGCCGGGAAAACCGGTGCCTGTTGCTCCGCCGTCTGCGGCCGCCGAACCGGTCGGCAATCCGGAGGCGATAATTCTGATCCGGGCCATGATTGCGGCTGCCAATGCCGATGGCGTCATTGACCAGACTGAGCGGAACCATATTCTACAGCGCTTGCAGAGCCTTGATCTTTCGCCGGAGGAGCACGCCTTTATCGTCCGTGAACTGCTTTCGCCGGTTGACCTGGAAACCATTGTGGCCCGCGTAAGCTCCCCGGAAATGGCCCGGCAGGTGTACACCGTATCGCTCATGGCCATCGACGTGGATACTGAACTGGAACGCCAGTACATGGACACCCTGGCCAGCCGGCTGGAACTGGATGAATCGACGGTTAGACAAATCCAGCACAGCCTGAAATCACAATAACGTCTAGCACAACGGATTTAAGGGGTCAAGGGTTCGAGGAATCAAAAGAAGAACAGGAATTCTGGCCCTTTGCCCCCCGGATCCTTGAACCCTTTCTTTACAGGAGGTAGCCTCGATGACCCAATGGTATCTGAGCTTTGACGGAAAGCAGGTGGGCCCCATGGAGCTGTCCCAGGCCATCGGTCAGGCCCGGCAGAGATCCGACGGATTTGCGTGGCGGGACGGCTTTGCCGAATGGTTGCCCGTCGCCAGCATCGCCGAGCTCAATCCGGCACCCGGTGTGTCGGTGCCCGTACCGCCGCCGGCCGCTTTTGCCCGTGCGGGCGCGGACGAAATCGACTTCAAGATCTTCGGCGCCGAGATGCAGTTCGTGGAGGTGGAACTGGACCCCGGCGAAAGTGCCGTGGCAGAAGCCGGCGCCATGATGTACAAGGACAGCGCCATCGACATGCAGAGCGTATTCGGTGATGCGTCAACGCCTTCTGGTAGCGGCGGATTCATGGACAAGCTCGTGGGGGCGGGAAAAAGGTTGATCACCGGCGAAAGCCTTTTCATTACCGTGTTCACCCACACGGGCCAGGGCAAGGGCCGCGTGGCCTTCGGCGCCCCGTATCCGGGCAACATCATTCCCGTTCCGCTGACCAGCGTCAATGGCTGCCTCATCTGCCAGAAGGACAGCTTTTTGTGTGCGGCCAAGGGGGTTTCCATCGGCATCTTCCTGCAGAAGAAAATTCTCACCGGTCTCTTCGGCGGCGAGGGCTTCATTATGCAGAAACTGGAGGGGGACGGCATGGTTTTCGTTCATGCCGGCGGTACCGTGGTCGAGCGCCAGCTCAAGCCCGGGGAGGTGCTGGATGTGGACACCGGCTGCATCGTGGCCCTGGAGAAAACCGTGAACTTCGATATCCGCCAGGCGGGCAACATCAAGACGGCCCTGTTTGGCGGCGAGGGACTCTTCTTTGCCACCCTCCACGGGCCGGGCAAGATCTGGCTCCAATCGTTGCCATTTTCACGCCTGGCCGGCAGGATGCTCCAGGCCGCTCCCCAGCGCGGCGGCAGCAGGGGTGAAGGGTCCATTCTGGGATCGCTGGGCGGTCTGATCGACGGTGACAACCGGTTTTAAAAACTGAGGGCTGCAGGGATTGGGGGATTGGAAAAGCGGGAGGACGCCTCCAATCCCCCAATTCTCAGTGCCCTAATTTCCAATCACATTTTCTCGAACAGTTCCTCCATCGCCGTCTCATACCAACCGTTCAATCATTATCGTCCCCCATGCCCTCAAGGATCCTGCCCGCCTTCATGTGCAGGGTTCGGGGTGCTTCCTGCCCGGCCCCGAACTCACGGTTATGGGTGACCACCATAAAGGTGACGCCCTCGCGGTTGAAGTCGCGGAACAGGGCAAAGATCTCGCGCTCGGTGACCTCGTCCAGGTCTCCGGTGGGCTCGTCGGCCAGGATGATCTCGGGTCTGTTGATAAAGGCGCGGGCAATGGCGATTCGCCGCTGCTGACCGCCGGATAACTGGGCCGGAAAGCTGTTGGCCCGGTCGGCCAGCCCCACCCGGTCGAGCAGTTCCATGCCCTCGTTCCGGCCGATGCCCGGCTTCCCGCCAAAGCGCAGCGGCAGGAGCAGGTTTTCCAGGTTGGTCAGGGCCGGCAGCAGACTGGCGAACTGGAAGATAAAGCCGATGGTCCGGTTACGCAGGGTCGAGAGGCTCCGGTCGTCCAGGCTCCGGTAGTCCAGGCCGTTGATGTGCACCGCGCCGCTGTCCGGGCTGGTCAGACCGCCAATCAGGCTGAGCAGGGTGGTCTTGCCGGAACCGGAATGACCGAGGATGATCACGAAGTCGCGGGCCTCGATTCCCAGGCTGACGTCGTCCACTGCCCGCAGGACGCTCCCGTCGGCCCGGTACGTTTTAGTCAGATGGTCACATTGAATGAGCACGATCACTCCTCCTTGATCGCATCCAGCGGTTCCATACGTGCCAGGCGGACAACGGGCACGGCCGCGCCGACCAGGCAGACCGCCATCCCGATCAACATCGCCGCCACGCTGGCCGCGACATTGAGCAGGGAAAAGGAGGCATAAGCCCCCAGCCGGCTCAACAGGTTAAGGTCGCCGGCCAGGTGGTGGATGAGGTAGTTGCCCATGCCGATACCGGCCAGGCCGCCGATCAGGCTGATGATGGCAGCCTCGGCCATGAAGAGCTTCATGATGTGCCCCCGGTGGGCGCCGATTGCCCGCAGGATGCCCACTTCGCGCCGCCGTTCGTTGGCCAGGGCCGTGAAGGTTGACCAGGCCAGCAGCACAGCCAAGGCCGACGAGATCAGGATGGTGATGGAGAAAACCTTGGTGAAATCGGCCAGGGTGGCCCGCACGTCCGCGCCGATGGTCCCCCGGGTCATGATGCCGGTATTGGGATGGGCCTTCTGGATGGCATCGGTGACCGCGTCCAGTTCGGCCCCGTCATCCAGCTTGAGAAATATGATGGAGATCATACCGGGTTGGTATCTGCCGGTGGCCGCGCTGGAGATCTTGTTCAGGTCCTCCACCCGCATGAAGATGCCGTAATCAAGACCGGTACCGGTCTTCTCCAGGTCGGCGACCACCTTGACCTTCTTGTTGAACAGGGTCGGTGTGTTGATCAGGCCCAGGTACTCGTAGACATAGCTGCCGATGTAGACCTCGCTGTCGCCCAGCGGGGGGGGCGGTTGCTTGAACCACGGCGTGATGACGAAATCGGTTGTCGGGTCAAAGGCGATGACCTGTCCCTCGACAATGGAGCAGCAGCCCGACTCCAGAGTCTCCAGGTAGATCTGGAAGGTGGCGGCCTTGACCCCCGCCAGCGTCCGGACCGAGTCGAAGACCGCCCGATCCATGTAAAAGTCCTTTTTCTTGGACTCCAGGATGAACTCCTCGGCCTTGCTCAACGCCTCCACCGGCACCAGCACGATGTCGGCGCCCAGCTTTCTGGAAGCCGACTCGATGTCGTCGCTGACCGCCCTGTTGAAGAGCAGGGCAAAGACCAGCAACGACACCAGCAGAGCCACCGCCGCGGCCAGGACGACGTTGCGGAACATCTTGCGGACAACGGTCTTCCAGGCGATGACCAGTATAGAATGTGACCCCTGCGACGGCATGGCACGTTGTCCCCGATGAGTTCTTTGAGCTCTTCCGACCAAAGTATACCAGAAGCCGGGACGGCGACGAGCAAAAAGGCAAAAAAAACCGGAAGGGCGGAACCCTCCCGGTCACGTAAAGCTGAACAAGGTCGATCAGTTAAAAGTTGCGTCCAGACCGCAAAGCACGGCGTGGACATCAACGCCCTCTTCATTATGACAGGCCAGGCAGGTCGAGGTCGATTGGCCGATGAACTTCTTGGCGGCCACGTCGTAGAGCTTCAGCTGACCATCCATGGTGTAGTCGGTTTCGGCCAGCTTCTTGTCACCCAGTTCCTCGGCGGAGCAGCCGGCATTGTCGCGGTTGATCTTCTTGGCGTTACCGGTGGCCAGTGTCTTGGTTCGGGAAGTGGCGATGACGTACTTGCCGTCCGGGGTGAACATGGCGTCATGATTTTCCTCGAGCTTGCCCATGGGCTGGGCGTCAACGACCTGCAGGGACTCGGCGTCAACGATGTACATGGTATCCGCCCCGGACAGAGAGATCAGCTTGCCGTCCGGTGAATAGGTGGAGCGGAAGTTGGTGGTGGTGCCGGCGTTGCCGGGGATGACGCCGCGCTTGAGCAGCTTGACATTGCCCTTTTCCAGTTCAGCCGCGTCAAGGAGCACCAGGTGAATCTTGCCGATCAACTTGCCGTGGTCGGTTTCGGCCTCGTTGATCGAGATCAGCATCTTGGTCATATCGGGCGAGTTGACGCCGTGATAGAACTTGTAGGGAACGCCCGGATCGGCCTCGGTACCCTCAAGAAAGACGCTGGCGATCCGCTTCATGTCCTTTTTTTGAATAACGTCGATGTAGCCCTTGCTGGTCATAGCAATGGGGAAATAGAAGTCCTTGGTCTGACCGGAGGCACAATACAGCGACTTGGAATTGCCCTGGCCCTTCTCCGGGATCGGCACGACCTCGTCCATGACTATTTTACCGGTCTTCAGGTCGGTGGCGCCCACATGCGGCCCGCCGACATCCTTGTCGGTCTTGTAGGTGGACCAGAACAGCAGGTCCCGGTTATTGACGTCAATACGGGCGTCATGGGTGGGATGGGTTTCATAGTCGCCGATGTCGATTTTGTCCAGGGCCTTGAGGTTGATAGGAGTCAGAGCACCCGGGTCGATGACGATTTCGGCCTTGGCGAAATGCCCCCCCATACCGGCTACATAGACGGTGGCGTCGTAGGTCTCCGCCCGGCTATCCGTTGAGATGATCAGGCTACCGGCACAGAACACGCCGGCCGCGACGAGGGAATAGAGACAGGTTTTTGCGGGCATAATGCACATACGACTACCTCCGTTCTGAAGTTGAAGACCTTTCGGTTTTCCCATGAATGGACCAGTCCGTTTCACAAGATACCACATCGTGATATGAACTCCATGCATACCACATCGTAATATGATTTAGCAAAGCAAAAACTCTCTTTTGTGATAAAAAATTTTCCGCTGATCAGTCCTTCCCGGTTGAGCATTTTCAACACATGAGGTTGAGCGACCCGGCAAGAGGCCTCAGGCTCAACGCAGGCATCACCTGAAAATACCCCCGTTCAGGGAACCGACCGTCAGCGGCAAGTATTTGCATATGAAGGCGCCAGCGCGCACGGCAGATGCAGGCAAGAAGGTATTCGTGACGACAGTCAGAACCTCTCATCCTGGCAAAAACACACCGCAAGATTCCACGGTCGAGACAGCTGCCGGCTGCGACAGCTCATCAATACGGGCAGCCATCGATGGACCGGAAAGGTTTCGCTAGTGTAAATGAAATTGCATAGAATTCAGAAAAGGCTCGGGAAACTACAAGACAGGCCGTATCCGGAGCCCATGGAACTTCCCACAAGATTCAAGCTCTGGGTAACGCAGTTCAATCCATAGGCAAGGTTACGATAGTGATCACTGAAATTCCCGGGCAGACCCACCCGCCGGCGTTGAAAACAACCATTGAAGCCGCCCGGGCCGGAGACGAGGAGGAAATCAAGTTCAATGGCATTGATTCCAGATCTCCTGCACATTCATGTTTCCAACCGTTTGAATGAAAGGGCGGGATTGGTAAAAGTCCCGCCCTTTCATCCCGTCCCCTGATTTACGCATCTTGATGCGACTCAGTTTTCTCTGGGGCTTCAAGCGTATAACTCACACCATCGGTTACACCTTCTATAGCCACGTTATAGCTGTGTATCCAGCGATTTCCAAGCATGCGTGCCAACCTCCGGTAAAATCTCATGCCGTTGACTGGATCGTTTTCGGTTACCTCCTGCACAAAGTCCTTGGCGAAGATCATGACCATGGTTTCCTTCGTACATTCACCCGAGGCTGAATATTTCGGCATACCGACCAGGCCCGACCAGCCAAAGGCTTCTCCCGCATGTTCAACGAGGTAGGTCGTCCGATCCTGGTCACCCAGTCTGAGCCGCACACATCCTTTCATCAGGATATAGAAGTATTCGGCAGGGTCCCCCGCGTTGAAAAGCTTGTACCCTTCCGGGTACGTTTTTTTCATGGCAGAATCGATAAACTCCTTGATGAAATCGTTATCCAATCCCCACAACAATTCCGACTGTTTGATATACATAATCTACCTCCCTTTGTTTTTACCCACCGGAAGGTTCCAAGGAGCCTGTGTGCGAAACGAATAAAAAATTGTGAATAAAGTACCTTAATCAGCCTTGAATTATCCAGCGGGATAATGCGATCATTTTCTGTCAACTCGGGTAAAGCCCTTTCAAACAATCTGTTCTCAATGTTCCGCCCGGAACGCCGCCTAAGCCTTTTGGCTTCAACCTTTGCGAATACTTCTGCCAAAACAAAAAGCCGGATCACCTTGTACAAGGCAACCCGGCTGTCTCTTCAGATCCGTGGCTTTCCGTCCTGCCCCGGGGGCAGGTTTGGCTTTATCCTGTATCGATACTGTTGTTGGCTCGCATAGTTAAAACATATGAAACTTCGTCGTAAAGTCAATCCGGGAAATCGATCGGAAAATCAATAGTGGACAGACCACGTTTTAAATCCTGATATCTCAAGTAGTTCAACAAGGAAAGAGGTGGGACAGCACACTTAATTCTCTTCCGTTTCTGGCCCTATAACCGTAACCAATGTCTCGATAATACAGATAAGTATACTGTCCCTTTATTATCTCCTTTATTATTCTCGACCTTCTCTCCCCCGGCTTTGCCTACTGGATGATCGCCTCGCCGTACAATCTGGCGGTGCCCGGCGAAATCAGTTGGACGAGGAGGTTCAGCTCGTCGCCGAAGCCGTCGGGGTTGTGGAGCCCGAAGTTGAAAGTGAACGTCTCCCTGCTGTCGAGCGTCACCATCTGGGAGGCCGCCTGGTCCATGAGCCCGTCACGGTCGATGACGTTGAGCATGTAGACGGTCAGCAAGTCACCGTAGTTCTTGACCGGCACGTGCAGCGTTATGTCCGTGTCCCCGGGTGTGTACGGATCCACCAAGGGCGCGCCCGTAAGGGAGCCGATGCTCTCCGTATATACCATCTTGATGCTGTCGATTCTCATCGTGATGCCGACCCGGGAGTCGGACCGTCTGGACGCCAGGAGGGAGAGACCAAGAGCAGGCTCGTCAATCCCTTGTACGGGGTTGTCGACGGAGAGGATGAACTGATCGTTGAACACATCCGTATCCAAATTATCGCTTTTCTCCAAGTTGACGACGATTTCGCTGCCCGTCCGGTCGGGGAAGGGGCGATTTTCGAGTGCTATTTTGACCGTTTCCTCGTAAGACATGGGCACCCCATTCCTGGTAATGGCATGAGTAGCCAAGGTTTCCGCCCACAACGTGCTGCCAGGCGGCACGCCGAGCTCGAACGAAACCCTCTTCCTGCACGAGAAGCCGTCCTCGTTGACGATACAGTCCTCGGTCGGGACCCAGGTCAGGAGGCCGTAGTCGAAGCCCGCCGCCGCGGTGCCGGGAACGCCCTGGGCACCCTGTGGACCAGCGGGCCCAGCGACACCCTGAGGTCCGGCAGTACCCTAAGGACCTTCCTCACCCTGGATCCCCGGGGGACCCTGCGGACCTGCGGGGCCCATCGGCCCGGG
>JAHEMX010000659.1 GCA_024643445.1 Desulfobulbaceae bacterium
CAACGGTCAGAGGGACACCGATCAGGCTGAGGCAGCCCACGACGATGGCAGCCATGGTCCAGGGCATCTTTTTACCAAGACCGGCAAAATGGCTGAGTTGGGAACTGCCTATCCGGTAGACCACCCCGCCTATTGCCAGGAAAAGGGCGGCCTTCATCAGTGCATGATTAAACATGTGCAGCAGCGTTGCCGTCAATCCGAGCTGATTGCCGATGGCCAGACCGAGTATCATATAACCGATCTGGGCCACACTCGAGTAAGCAAAAAGCCTTTTTATGTTGAGCCGGTAAATTGCCGAAATCGATGCGGCAAAGATGCCGATAAGACCGAGAGCAACAAAGATGTCATGAAGCGGCAGCACCGTTGCGACAAAATTGAGCCCAAAAACCGAAAAGACAAAGCGGATAAGCACATACAATGCCACCTTGGTAGAGGTTGCCGCCAGAAAGGCGGTGGCAATAGACGGTGCAAAGGCATAGGCATTGGGAAGCCAGAGGTGCAGGGGGAACAGGGCAAGCTTGAGACAGACCCCGACAATGAAGAACCCGATGGCACAGAGAACCGTTCTGGAGTTATGCACTTCAGGCAGCCGCAGGGCGAGATCGTACATGTTCAGGGTGCCGGTCATCATATACATCAGGCCAACGCCGATAATGATAAAGGTGGCGCCGATGGTGCCCATAATCAGGTATTGATATGATGCGGTCAAGGCCCGCCTGTCGGTACCAAGGGCGATCAGCGTGTAGGATGACAGTGAGGATATTTCCAGAAACACAAAAACATTGAAGGCATCACCGGTGGAGAGAATGCCGAGTAAACCGGTAAGGCAGAGCAGGTAGGAAGTGTAGAATGCCATATGCCGGCTGGCCGGCAATTCTCTGCTGATACTCGTTTGCGAGGCAACCAGAATGATCGCTCCCATTGCCGAAACAAGAACGATCAGGTAGCTGTTCAGATAATCGATACGATACTCTATCCCCCAGGGTGCGGCCCAGCCGCCGAGCCGATAGCTAAGTGTCCCCTGGGCAAGTACCTGCTGCAGCAGAACGCAGCTGACCAGAAAAACAAGGATGCTGACGAGAAGGGCGAAGAGACCGACAAGACGCGGTCTGCGCACCACCAGGCAAAGGGGGGCGGCAAGCAGGGGAATGATAACCTGCAGTAAAGGGAGATGATTATTCACTCTTCGAATTTCTGGATGCTGTAGATATGATCCTTCCTGAACCCGTAAGCCTCTAGCTGACATTCAATAAGGTCATGGGTATCCTGGTCCTGAATCTCATTTTCCTCGATAGACCCGTATGCTTCCTGGATTCTCACAACCAATGCAAGGCCAAGGGCGGTAGTGGCAATACCGACCACAATCGCCGTCAGGATAAGAACGTGAGGCAGAGGATTGGAATAAAGGTGGTATCTCTCATCGAGAATGGGGGCAGTGGCGCCTGATATCTTGCCCATGCTGATATAGAAAAAGAACACCGAGGTCTGGAAAATAGAGACGCCTACCAGTTTTTTTATCAGGTTCTCATGGGCAATGACGATATAAAAACCGATCATCATCAGCACGACTACAATCCAGTAATTATACAGGCCGAGAATGTTCATATATCTTTGTATTTATCTTTCACCGTGCGCCAGGTGAACTTGAAAAAGATGGTGATCATGACCGAGGCCACGGTTAAAACGACACCAAGTTCTACCAGCAGAATACCAAGATGCTGACCGTGCACCGGATCAGTCCCCAGGACATTGTAGTCAAGGAAGTTCCCGCCTAAAAACATGCATACCACGCCGACCCCGGCATAGAGCAGGACACCGGAGGCGGCCACCAGTTCCAGGATTTCCGGCTTGAATACACGCTGGACGGTACTCAAACCAAAAAGCATGGTATAAAGGATGATGCCGGCCGCAAAAATGACCCCCGCCTGAAAGCCTCCCCCCGGTCCGTAATCGCCATGAAACTGCACGTAAAAGGCAAAGAGCAGTATGAACGGCAGCATGAACTTCGCCACCACCCGGAGAATGATCTGCTGCTGCATATCGGCAGGCACTTTCTTCTCAGAAACCCTCTTCGTCTGCCGGGACACCCGGAGCAGCGCAATAACCCCGATGCCGGCGGTAAAAAT
>JAHEMX010000162.1 GCA_024643445.1 Desulfobulbaceae bacterium
GATAGATTGCCCAGCGAGGCCATTCCTCCGGCAAGCGTTTTATTCGTCGGTATGGCAAAATATTCGGCAATGGCCGCGGCAATACTGTTCGCGTCCGTTTCCGTGTAGGTGCAATAGGCCTTGTTGCGGTAGGCGATGAAGTTCGGTACGGCTATCGCCGCAAGAACGCCGATAATGGCGATGACAACCATCAATTCAATCAGTGAGAATCCCTGATTGCTGTCGGGTGACAGACTGCGTGACATATTTCCCCTTCCCCACGATTACTGATTTGGCTCAAATCGAGTGCTTCCTGTCTTCGAATGAACGAAGGCTATCAATGCTGAACGCATTTTATGTGCCATACCAAAATGAGCAGTCAGACTGGTCTGTTCGCCCATTTTCACTCATCAATACCCGTTAGCGGGAGCAATACGGGTAGAAATCACCCGAAAAAAGGGATTTGATGGGCAAATATTGTCATGGAGTGACAAAAAAATGACACAGTGCCGGCGAATAGTATCCTGGCTCCGTCATTGAACATCGTGGAAATTTCAACGCGCAGCTTACCATCATTGCCTTCCCTGCGTCAGCCGGAAGGGATCGTCTTTTCCAGTAAAGCAGCTACCAGGGCCGGACCGGCATGATCCGGCCCTGGGTTCCCGGGCCTTGCGCCCGCTATACTTCTTTCCGCTCGTTCAGACTTTTTCCACCCGTACGGCGCAGACCTTGGTTTCCGGAATCTTGGCCACCGGGTCAAGGGCTGAACTGGTCAGCACGTTAGTCGGGCTTTCGGCAAAGTGAAAGGTCATCGAAACCAGCCCCGGCGGACAGATGCGGGTGAGCTTGGTCTTTACTGTCGTTTGGCCCCGGCGCGAGGTGATCTGCACCATCTCGCGATCGCCCAGACCAAGTTCAGCGGCATCCTTCGGGTTGATTTTCAGGAACTCCTCGCTGTCGAGCTGCTCCAGGCCGGCAACCCTGCGGGTCATACTGCCGGTATGGTAGTGGAACAGGCTCCTGTCCGTCGTCAGCAGCAGCGGGTATTCTGCATCCGGCAACTCGACCGAATCCCTGAACGAGAGCGGCATGAGCCTGGCCTTGCCGCTGACAGTAGGAAATTTCCCGACATGCAGCATCGGGGTGCCCGGATGACCCGGTTCAGGGCATGGCCATTGAATTCCACTCTTTTCCAGGGCCGGGTAACCGATGCCAGCGTAGCTTGGCGTGAGCGAGGCGATCTCGGCCATAATTTCCTCGGGTTCGTTAAAATCAAAGCCTTTGGCCCCGAGCCGTTTCGCCATTTCACAGACGATCTGCCAGTCGGCTTTTGCCTCGCCGACCTGAGGGATCGCCTGCCGCACGCGCTGAATGCGGCGTTCGGTGTTGGTAAAGGTGCCGTTCTTCTCGGCAAAGGTCGCGGCCGGCAGGACTACGTCTGCCATTTTCGCCGTCTCGGTCAGGAAAATATCCTGCACGACCAGGAAGTCCATATGCTCCATGGCCTCTATGGCATGGCTGGCATTGGCTTCACTGAGAACCGGATTCTCTCCGATCAGGTAGAGCGACTTGATGGTGCCGTCATGTATCTGGTCAAAAATCTCTGAATGAGTGAGTCCCTGTTTTGGTGAAAGGCTAACGCCCCAGGCCGCCTCGAACTTCTTCCGGCAGTCTGGGTTTTCCACCTTCTGGTAGCCGGTATAGACGTCGGGCAGGCAGCCCATATCGCAGGAGCCCTGGACGTTGTTCTGGCCACGCAGCGGGTTGACTCCGGCCGAGGCCTTGCCGAGATTGCCGGTAAGCAGTGCCAGGTTGGAGATGGCCCAGACATTGTCGGTACCATGGCTGTGCTGGGTAATTCCCATACAGTAGAGGATTGAGGCGGGACCATTCGTCGCATAGAGCCGGGCCGCCCTGGCTATCTCCTCCTTTGGCACCGAGGTGATCTTCTCAACACTGTCCAGGTCGAAATCGACCAGGGAGGCAATCAGTTCGTCATACCCTTCGCAGCGGGTTTTGACGAAGTCCTTATCCGTCAGTCCCTCGTCCACGATGACCCGGATCATGCCCATGAGCAGGGCGACGTCGGTTCCGGGCCGCTGCTGCAGATGGATGGTGGCGTGACGGCAGAGGTCGATATCCTTTGGGTTGGCAACGATGAGATTGGCGCCGTTGCGCGCCGCTTTCTTGACCTGCAGGGCAAGGACCGGATGCGCCTGGGTGGTGTTGGTGCCTATCGCCAGGATGGTGGCGGCGCCGCTTATTTCACTGATAGAGTTGGTCATTGCGCCGCTTCCCAGAGAGGTGGCCAGACCGGCCACGGTTGGGGAGTGTCAGAGTCGGGCGCAGTGATCAATGTTGTTGGTACCCATCACCGCACGGGTAAATTTCTGGATAAGGTAGTTGTCCTCATTAGTTATACGCGCTGAGGCGAGGGCTGCAAACTTTTCGCCCTTGTGCTCTGAAAACTTTTCAACAATGCGGTCCAGCGCCTCGTCCCAGCTTGCCTCGACAAGCACGCCGTCTTTTTTCACGAGTGGCGTGGTCAAGCGTTCCGGATGGTTGATAAAGCGGTAACCGAAACGACCCTTGACGCAGAGGCTTCCCCGGTTGACCGGGTTTTCCTGGTCACCCCGGACGCCGACGATCTTGTCACCCCGGACGCCGAGATGGATGCCGCAGCCAACGCCGCAATAGGAGCAGATGCTCCTGACCTCGCGCATCGGCTGCAGGCTCTTTTTGGTGGCAAGGGCGGCAACCGGGCACCTGACAACACATTCACCGCATGATTCGCATCTCGACTCGGCAATCGGTTTGTTGCCCAGGGTGGAGATCAGGCTGGCGACGCCGCGCTGGGCATAGTCGATGGCGTTGATGTTCTGTAATTCATCACAGGTACGCACACAGATGCCGCACATGATGCACTTGTTGTGATCGATATCAAAGAACGGGTTTGAGGTATCCAGTGGAATCGATCGCACGGAGCGCCGGTAGCGGTTGATACTGTCCGGAGTAATACCGACATAATGGGCCACGCGCTGCAGTTCGCACTTCGAATCGGCCTCGCAGGTAAGGCAGGTCATCGGGTGGTTGGCTATCAACAGCTCGACCGTATTTTTCCGGATCTGCTGTACCGCCGGATCTTCCGTGGAGATGACCATGCCTTCCTTGACCGGAAGTTTACAGGAAATAGTGATCTTCCAGTCATCCTGCTTGACTACGCACACCCTGCAGAGACCGGCAGGACGCAGATCGGGGTGATTGCAGAGGTTGGGAATGTACAATCCGTTTGCCTGGGCGGCCTGCAGGACCGTCATCCCCTCTTCTGCCGAGATCTTGATGCCATCTATTGTGATGGTGACACTACTCATTTAAGCCACCTCCATGATCTTTTCTTTAGGTGATACACATTCTACCGCGCTGAATTTCTTCGGGCATTTTTCCATACAGACGCCGCATTGTACGCACAGTTTCTGGTCAATGACATGAACCTTTTTCTTCTCGCCGGATATTGCACTTACCGGGCAGGACCTGGCGCACAGGGTGCAGCCGGCACACTTGTCTTCAAGAATATGGAAGGCAATAAGCGGCTTGCAGACCTTGGCCGGACAGCACTTGTCATTGATATGCGCTTCATATTCGTCCCTGAAATAGCGTATGGTTGACAGGACCGGGTTGGCCGCCGTCTGGCCGAGGCCGCAGACCGATCCGCCATGCACCGAATGGCTCAGTTCGACGAGTAGCTCGAGGTCTTTCTTCTTTCCTTTCCCTTTGCAGATATCCTTGAGGATATCAAGTAACTGTTTGGTACCGAGCCGGCACGGCACACACTGGCCGCAGGACTCGATCTCGGTAAAATCGAGGAAGTAGCGGGCCACGTCGACCATGCAGGTTTTCTCGTCCATGACCACCATGCCGCCGGAGCCCATGATGGATCCGGCTGCATCGAGTGAATCGTAATCGATCGGCGTATCGAGCAGTGCTTCCGGCAGGCAACCGCCGGAGGGACCGCCGGTCTGTACCGCCTTGAATTTTCCGCCATCCGCGATACCGCCGCCGATGTCGAAAATGATCTCGCGCAGGGTGATGCCCATCGGAACCTCGATCAGGCCGCAGTTGTTGACTTTGCCGGTCAGGGCAAAGATGGCGGTGCCGGTGCTTTTCTCGGTGCCGACACTGGCGAACCATTCGGCTCCCCTGGTAATGATCATCGGGGCGGAGGAGAAGGTCTTGACGTTGTTCAAGAGCGTCGGCTTGTCATAAAGACCCGCTTCGGTGGTCCGGGGACGCGGGGCCACGCGTGGCATGCCGCGTTTTCCCTCGATGGAGAGCGTCAGTGCGGTGGACTCCCCGCAGACAAAGGCGCCTGCTCCCGGGAATATATTGATGTCGAAACTGAAATCGGTTCCCAGGATGTTCTTGCCGAGAAATCCTTTTTCGTGTGCCTGCTTGATGGCACGTTCAAGGCGCCTGATGGCCAGCGGATATTCGGCCCGAACATAGATATAACCGGTATCAGCGCCGATGGCATAACCGGCGATGATCATGCCCTCGATAACCGAATGCGGATCGCCCTCGATTACGGCCCGATCCATGAAGGCTCCCGGGTCACCCTCATCGGCGTTGCAGACCACGTACTTCTGGCTGCCTTTTGCCTTCAGTCCCGCCTCCCATTTGCGGCCGGCCGGGAAACCGCCGCCGCCCCTGCCGCGCAGGCCGGAACGTTTCATCTCGTCGACAACCGCTTCCTGAGTCATGCCAAGCGCCTTGTTCAGCCCGGCGTAGCCCTCGTTGGCAAGGTAATGATTGATATTGGTCGGATCAATGATGCCGCAATTGCGGAACACGCGGCGTTCCTGCGGCTTGAATGACGGTGTGTCGAGTATCCGAGGAATACCCTCTACCGTCTTCTCGCCAATGGTTCCCAGGGTGTAGTGGGGAAGGGGATCATCACCGATCAGGTAGCTGTCTACCAGCTCGGCAGCCATGGCCTTGGTCACGTTTCTATAGGCGATCACGGCTTTACCGGGCTTGGCGATATTGACGAGCGGTTCGGCATAGCACGGGCCGATGCAGCCGACCTCGACGATTACTGCCTGAACCCCTTTTTCCTTAAGAGCATCCTCAAAGGCCTTGATGACGGCCATCGCTCCGGCAGATCGGCCGCAGGTGGCAGTGCCGACGATGATCTGCGGAATATCCCCGTTCTGCAGTTCATCCCATTCCTGCCGGGCCTTTTTCTGTAGTTCAGCAAAGCTCATTATTCAGCCCTCCCGTCAAGAATCTCCGAGACCATTTTGGGGGTCAGTTTTGCCTCGACATCTTCGTCAATCATGATGCAGGGAGCAAGCGCGCAGCAACCGATGCAGGCAACGGTCTCAAGGGTGTATTTCTTGTCTTCAGTTGTTTCCCCCTCGACTATGCCGAGGGCCCGTTCCGTTTCTTCCAGTATTTTCTCGGCACCCCTGACATGACATGCAGTACCCCGGCAGACCATGATGGTGTGCCTGCCGCGCGGCTTGAAACGAAACTGGGCATAAAACGATGCGACAGCATAGACCCGGCTTTCCGGCAGACCGGTGGTTTTGGCAATCTCAAGCATCGCCTCATCAGGCAGATAGCCAATTTCTGCCTGAACGTTCTGGAGAATCGGAATCAAGGCATCCCTTCTTCCTTTGTAAGGTGAAAGTACTTCGCTCAAACGTTCGTGCATTCTGTTGCCCTCCATAACATATCCGTGCCAAAGCAGGTGATGAGTTGTGCCCTCCTGAATGTCTCAGGATAAGCCTGTTCACTTTTGCAAAATCTTTGGTGCCGGGGTGACCTGCCTCCAGCCATCCTCCCGGTCATTATATCACAGGAGCGTTTGCCCCTTGCTGTCCGAAACAAGAGCAGGTTCTGTTCTGCAACCGGCTCCCGGTTTACCACGTTGTCAATGCCCCAAATCTCCTGTTGCGGCTGTCTTTTACCAGCCGAGCGTCAGGTAATCGTGAATCGAGTCCGCTGCCTGCCTGCCCGCTCCCATGGCGAGGATGACGGTGGCCGCACCGGTGACGATATCTCCGCCGGCCCAGACGCCTTTCTTGGTTGTCTTTCCGGTATTGGTGTCGGCAACGACATAACCCCAGTTGTTGAGCTTCATGTCCGGCGTCTCGCTGGTCAGCAGCGGGTTAGCCCCCGAACCGACAGCCACGATGCAGAGATCGCAATCGGTTTCAAATTCTGATCCGGGAATGGGTACAGGGCGTCTTCTTCCCGAGCTATCCGGTTCGCCGAGTTCCATTTTCAGACATTCCATGCCGGTCAGGCGACCTTTTTCGTTGCCGAGGTATTTTGTCGGATTTGTCAGCAGAAACAACTCGATGCCTTCTTCCTCGGCATGATGAATTTCGGCAATACGGGCCGGCATTTCTTCACGTGAACGCCGGTAGACGATCTTCACCTTTTCAGCCCCGAGCCGCATGGCGGTTCGGGCTGAATCCATGGCGACGTTTCCAGCCCCGAGAACGACAACATTTTTACCCATCGGGATAGGCGTGTCGACGTCAGGGTACTTATAGGCCTTCATCAGGTTTGCCCTGGTCAGGTATTCGTTGGCGGACAGGATACCAACCAGGTTTTCACCGGGCAGGTTCATGAAACGCGGCAATCCGGCGCCGACTCCGACATAGATAGCATCATAGCCTTCCTCGAACAACTCATCAAGGCTGACGGTACGGCCGACAACGGCGTTGCATTTTACTTCCACGCCGAGCCGCTCCAGAAAATTGACCTCCTGGGCGACAATATTTTTGGGCAGGCGGAACTCGGGGATACCATATACCAGGACACCGCCCGGTTTATGAAAGGCCTCCAGGATGGTGACGGCATGTCCCTTGACGATCAGATCGCCGGCCACGGTCAGGCCGGAGGGGCCGGATCCGACAACGGCTACTCTCTTACCGGTCGGCCCCTTCTTGGGCGGCAGTTCACCGGTACCGTGCTCACGTTCGTAATCAGCACAGAAACGCTCCAGGTTGCCGATGGCGACCGGCTCTCCCTTACGTCCGACGATACATCTTCCCTCGCACTGGATTTCCTGCGGACAAACCCGCCCGCAAACCGCCGGCAGCGCGTTCTTGCTCCACAGGTTGCGGATCGCACCGGTCAGATCTCCCCGGCTGATCAGGTCGATGAAAGCAGGAATGTCGACACTGACCGGACAACCCTCTACGCAGCCGGGCTTCTTGCATTGCAGGCAGCGGGCAGCCTCTTCCTGGGCCATTTTGGGAGTATATCCAGTTGGTACTTCAAGGAAATTTCGTGCCCTGATATGCGGTTCCTGTTCGGGCATCGGCACTCTGGGATTCTTCTTAGCTGCTGTTTCCGCCATGTGTCCCTCCATAGATTCGGATCGTAACCACCTCAGTCGGGTGGTGTCTCGTAGGTAAACAATCTGATGTCGTCTGGGTCTGCTCTATTGTGCGTCTCTGATGGTGCAGTATTCCTGATGGCATTTCTTCTCATCCTCAAGATATGCCTGGAGCCTGAGCATGAGCTCGTCATAATCAACCTGGTGACCGTCGAATTCGGGACCGTCAACACAGGCGAATTTGGTCTCTCCGCCAACGCTTACCCGGCAGCCGCCGCACATGCCGGTACCGTCAACCATAATAGGGTTCAGGCTGACCAGCGTTTGCACGCCGAATTCCCTGGTGATGTTG
>JAHEMX010000660.1 GCA_024643445.1 Desulfobulbaceae bacterium
GATGGCCTGAAAGATCGGTTCCACGTGCGGCCAGGCTGAAACGGAACCTCCCGGCATGATTGACGGACCTTTCAGCGCACCCTCCTCCCCGCCGGACACCCCGGTTCCGATATAGAGCAGTCCCCTGGCCTCCACCCCCTGAACACGTCTGATGGTGTCATGGTAGTCGGAATTACCGCCGTCGATGATAATGTCCCCCTTTTCCAGCAGGGGAAGAAGCTGCTCGATGAACTGATCGACAACGTCACCGGCCTTGAGCATCATCATGATTTTCCGGGGTCGCTCGAGGGCGGCTACAAAATCCTCAACCGTGTGAAAACCGCTGATAGATCTGTTTTTTGCCCTGCCGGCAAGAAAACTGTCCGTTTTGCTTGTTGTCCGGTTGTAAACCGCAACGGAAAAGCCTTTATCGGCCATGTTCATGACCAGGTTCTCGCCCATAACGGCGAGACCGGCTATGCCAATCTGTGGTTTCACATTCATCTGTTCGTTCCCGTCAGGTGAAGTTTTTCGATAATCTCGTCCGTGATCTCTTCGGGACTGCCGCTGATGTCGACGATGAGACCGTCTGCCGGCTCTTCCATGGTCTTCATCTGGCTGGTGAGCAGGCTGTCGTTCATGTATTCATGCGTCCTGCTGCTGAGCCTTTTCTGCAGGAGTTCGAACGATCCCTTGAGGTAGACGGAGATAACGCCTTTCTGGTCGATGCCGAGAATGTCGCGATACGATTGTTTGAGGGCGGAACAGGCCAGCACCAGCGGTGTATCGCGCTCAAGGCGGGAATTGATCCGTTCCGAGAGAATTCTCAGCCAACCCAGACGGTCCTTATCCTCGAGTGCGATCCCTGCGCGCATCTTTTCAACATTTTCAGGAGGATGGAAGTCGTCGGCGTCGTCGAATAAGGAGCCGGTTTTTTCGGCCAGCAGTTTGCCGATCCTTGTTTTTCCGCAGCCCATGGGACCAATGAGAACAATGACCATGGTTTTAGTCTCCTTCAGGATCAATACCAAAATACGAAACCGCGTTACGATAGCAGATATCCTTGATTGTCTCGCCTATCAGTTTGAAATCTGGCGGGAGTTCGCCGTTTTCAATATCGTTTCCAAAGAGATTGCAGAGCACCCGCCGGAAATATTCATGTCGGGGATAGGACAGAAAACTCCTGGAATCGGTGAGCATGCCGACAAAACGGGACAGGATACCCATGTTGGACAACACATTTATCTGGGCTTCCATCCCGTCTTTCTGGTCGTTGTACCACCAGCCCGAGCCGAACTGCATTTTCCCGGGGATACGGCCGTCCTGGAAGTTGCCGATCATGGTGGCGAGCACCGCGTTATCGGAGGGATTGACATTGTAAAGGATGGTCTTCGCCAGTTTGTCCTGTGCTTCCAGCCGGTCGAGAAAGCGGCCCAGGGACCTGGCCATACTTAGGTCGCCGATTGAATCGTAGCCGGTGTCGGGGCCGAGACGGCGAAAGGCCCGGGAATTGGCGTTGCGCAGGGCCCCGAAATGGAATTGCTGTGTCCAGCCCTTCTCGTGATCCAGTTCGGCCAGATAGATAAGCATTGCCGATTTGAACATGCGTATTTCTTTCGCGCTCAGTTCGATACCGACACGCAGTTTTGCAAAACTCGTTGCAATATCGTCCTGCCCATACTCATCGGCATAGGGTTTTTCAAGACCATGATCGGACAGCCTGCAGCCCATGTCGTGGAAAAAATCGTGACGCTGCCTGAGCCCTGACAGGAACTGGTCGTAGGATGAGATGTCAGTGCCACTCAGTTCGCTGAGCCGGTCCACCCATTGATTGAAAGCAGCCGGATTTTCGACGGCCATTGCCTTGTCGGGACGAAAGGCCGGCAGCACCTTGACTGAAAACGATGGATCGTCCCGCAGCTGCTTGTGAAACGCCAGGTTATCGAGCGGATCGTCGGTGGTGCAGACTACCTTGACGTTCATCCGACAGAGCAGGCCGCGGGTTGAAAAATCATCGAGCTGAAGCATTGCCGAGCATTGGTCATAGATCGCATCACCGTTTTCAGGACCGAGCAGCTCGGTTATGCCGAACGGGTTCCTGAGCTCCAGGTGCGTCCAGTGGTAGAGCGGATTTCTCAG
>JAHEMX010000163.1 GCA_024643445.1 Desulfobulbaceae bacterium
GGGATTCCACGCCGCGGACCTTTGATTTCTTTATCTTGACATTGCCGGGCAGCGTTGTGCCGGGAAGGGCGATGACAACGCTGAGGTCAGGCCGTACATTGGGTGCTCCGCAGACGATCTGGAGCGTCTCGTCACCCACGGCCACCTCGCAGAGGGTGAGATTGTCCGCGTCGGGGTGAGGCCGGGTTGCGACTACCTGAGCGGTTCTCAAACTGCCCAGTTCTTCATAGAGCGGGGTGACGCTGTCCACTTCAAGACCGAGCATGGTCAGGTCATCAGCCAATTTCTCGGCCGCAATATCCGCGATTTCAACGTACTGCTGTAACCAGTTTAAGGTGAACTTCATGATTGCCGTATGCTCCGGAGCAAATTAGTACCTTAGAAATTCATTTCTTGTTTTTTAAAAGAATGAATTTCGTGAAGGTACCTACCCCCTTCTGGGGTGTTAGAACTGGGAGAGAAAACGAAGGTCATTTTCATAATAGAGCCTGATATCATCAATGCCGTATTTCAGCATGGCAATACGCTCGATGCCGAGTCCGAAGGCGAAACCGCTGTAGACCTCAGGGTCGTAATCCACCATTTTGAACACCTCCGGATCGATCATGCCGGATCCGAGTATCTCCATCCAGCCGGTCTGTTTGCAGACACGACAGCCCTTGCCGCCGCAGATAACACAGGATATATCCACTTCGGCACTCGGTTCGGTAAAGGGAAAGAAACTTGGCCTGAAGCGAAGGGCCAGCTCTTTCTCAAAGACCTTGCGGATGAAAACGGTGAGCACCCCTTTGAGATCGGCAAATGAAACATTCTTATCAACAAGAAAGCCCTCCACCTGGTGGAACATCGGCGTGTGGGTGATATCGGAGTCGCAGCGATACACTTTGCCGGGGGCGATGACGCGGAGCGGTGGCTGCTGTTTTTCCATAATGCGCGCCTGCATCGGGGAGGTATGGGTGCGCAGCAAAACGGCATCGTTGATATAGAATGTGTCATGCATATCCCGTGCCGGGTGGTGCTCGGGAATATTCAGGGCGGCAAAGTTGTAGTGATCAAGCTCAATGTCCGGTCCCTCGGCAATGGAGAATCCCATGCTTTCAAAGATGGAACAGATCTCTTCCATAATCTGCGTCACCGGGTGCAGTTTGCCGGGCACCGGTTTTCGACCGGGAAGGCTCAGGTCAGGGCCAGCAGAAGCGGGAGGACGGACGGAGGTGCTGACGGATTGCTGCTTGTCGGAGAAGCGTGTCTCAAGATCGTTTTTAACCTCGTTGGCACGTTTGCCAAGCCGCGGCCGGTCGTCAGCGGCAATAGAGACGAGTTGACGCATCAGGCTGCCGATCAATCCGTTTCTTCCGAGGTATTTAATCCTGAAAGCTTCGAGTTGATCCTTGTCCGAAACGTGCTCGAGGGCACCGAGGGCCTCTTCATGCAGTTGTTCTAGCGCTTGCTCCATGGTCTCACGAAAAGGTTGTGGTCAATAAAACAATATGCCGGTTACGACCTTATAAGACGGCGCAACCGGCATACGGAAAATAGCACGGTGAAGAATGGTCGGGATTAGGCGTTTGCTTCGGCTGCGATTTTGACCACTTCAGAAAAAGCATTCGGATCGAGGATTGCCAGGTTGGCAAGTACCTTTCGATCGAGTTCCACACCCGCTTTGTTCAGGCCGCCAATGAGACGGCTGTAATTCGTGCCGTTCATGTTGGCACCTGCGTTTATACGGGTGATCCACAGACGACGAAAATCACGCTTGCGCGCCCTCCGGTCCCGGTAGGCATAAACAAGCGCACGATCGACCGCCTCAGAGGCGCTGCGATTCAATTTGTGGCGTCCGCCACGATATCCTTTTGCAAGTTTCAGCACCCGATTTCTCCTGCGGCGGGCTTTGAAACCTCTTGTTACTCTGGACATTATCTACTCCTTTGTTCCTGCATTTCCAGGACTGGTAAACAATTTGATACGATAACCTGCGCCAACAGGATTACAGGTAAGGCAGAATTCTCTTGATTGCCTTGCTGTTGGCGGCGTCAACAATACCGGGTTGTCTCAGGCCCCGTTTTCTCTTTGTCGATTTCTTGGTGAGAATGTGGCTCGAAAAAGCTTTGTTGCGCTTAATTTTACCTGATCCGGTCAACTTGAAGCGCTTGGCAGCACCTCTTTTTGTCTTCATTTTTGGCATGACTGTTACACTCCTTTACAAACGCTCTATCGTACCGAGTCAATCAATTTTCCGGCATGGGATTGGGGGCCGGAAAAGTCTCCTCGGAGGGAAACCTCTATTTCTGTAGTTTGGGGCCGACGAACATGACCATCTGGCGGCCTTCCATCATCGGCGGCTGCAGGATAACACCATCTTCCTCCAGCGTTTCGGCTATCTTTTGCATCGCCTCCAGACCGATTGTCTGGGAATAGACAATCTCTCGACCCCTGAAGCGCATGGTAATTTTAACCTTGTTTTTCTGACCAAGAAATTTCTTGATGTTTTTTATCTTGAAATTAAGATCGTGCTCTTCCGTTTTCGGGCGGAACTTAATCTCTTTTGTATCAATTGTCGTCTGCTTTTTCTTGGTTTCCTGCAGTTTCTTCTTCTGTTCGTAGCGAAACTTGTCGTAGTTCATTATCCGACAGACCGGCGGTGTTGCAGCGGACGAAACTTCAACAAGATCGAGACCTTCCTCGTAAGCCATATCCCGGGCTTTGTTGGTACTCATGATACCGAGCTGACTTCCGTCTGAACCAATAAGCCTGATATTATCATGGGTTATTGCATCGTTGATGACGGTTAATTCATCACGTTGTCCCGAAGGGCTTTTTCCTCGTTTTTTGATATCGAACCTCCTTTACGCTACGAACACGAAAGCCGGTTTGCTGCTGCTGCTAACACCAGAAACAAAAACCGACACCTCACTCACCTGAGTCCGATGACGGACCCTGCCTACCATCTTTCCAACCGCATGACAAAAAAGTGATAGAAAACTAGATACCGCGACCTTCCCGGCATTCTCTATCGATCTTTTCACAGAACTCCTTGATACTCATCGGCGGCAGATTTTTTCCATCACGAAGTCTGACGGTTACCGTGCCCGTTTCTTTTTCTTTTTCGCCGATAATGAGCATATACGGGATTTTTCCCATTTGTGCTTCACGAATCTTATAATTCAATTTTTCATTACGCAAATCCTTTTCTACGCGAACACCCGCTTTTCTCAACTCGTTGTAGACCGCTTCGCAATATTTTGTCTGGTCATCGGTGATGTTCATGATCCGCGCCTGCACCGGTGCGAACCAGAGCGGAAAAACGCCTGCGTAATGCTCGATCAGGACCCCGACGAAGCGCTCGAGAGAGCCCATCAGGGCACGGTGTATCATGATCGGCTGGTGATCGGTATTGTCCGAGCCGGTATAGGCCATGTCGAAGCGCTCAGGCAGGTTGAAGTCGACCTGAATGGTCGAGCACTGCCAGGAGCGGCCGAGCTGGTCCTTGATTTTTATATCAATTTTCGGACCGTAAAAAACGCCTTCGCCGGGGTCGAGTTCATAGCCGAGGCCCTTTTTCTCCAGCGCCTGCTTCAGTGCCTCCGTCGATTTTTCCCAGATATCATCTCTCCCGACCGATTTCTCGGGCCTGGTGGACAGATAGACATCGTAGTCGGAAAAGCCGAAGGTCTTCAAAATGTGAAGATTCAGGTCGAGAATGTTGAAAATCTCCTCTTCCAGCTGGTCTTCCCGGCAGAAGATATGCGCATCATCCTGGGTGAAACCCCGTACCCTGAGCAGGCCATGCAGGGCGCCGGCGCGTTCATAGCGGTAGACGGTGCCAAGCTCGGCCCAGCGGATAGGGAAATCACGGTAACTTCTCTTGTCGCTCTTGAATATACCGATATGAAACGGGCAGTTCATCGGTTTGAGCTGGTACTTTACATCATCGATTTCCATCGATGCGTACATGTTCTCCGAATAAAAGTCGAGATGCCCGGAGGTCTTCCAGAGGTCCTGGCGGGCGATATGCGGCGTATAAAGCAGCTCATAGCCGTGACGATAATGCTCGTCTTTCCAGTAATCTTCTATCAACCGTCTGAGCTGCGCACCCTTCGGCTGCCAGAGAATCAGGCCCGGCCCGATCTGGTCGTTGATGGTAAAGAGCTGCAGTTCCTTGCCGAGTCTGCGATGGTCTCTCTTTTTTGCCTCTTCCAGGTCGTTGAGATGCTTGGTCAGTGCCTTCTTATCAAAAAAAGCGGTGCCATATATGCGCTGCAGGACATCTTTTTTTTCGTCACCACGCCAATAGGCCCCGGCTACACGCAGCAGCTTGAATTCCCTGGACCAGGAAGTGTCCGGCAGGTGCGGCCCGCGGCAGAGATCGATGAATTCTCCCTGCTGGTAGAGACTGATTGTTTCATCACCAATTTCTTCGAGAATCTCAACCTTGTATTTTTCATCCTGCTGGCGAAACAGATCGATAGTCTCTTTTCGTGCAACTTCCCTGCGGACAAAAGGCAGCGCTGCTGCGCTGATCTCTGTCATGCGTGCTTCGATTTGCACAAAATCGTCGGGGCTGAACGGCTCTTCCCGGTAAAAATCGTAGTAGAAACCGTTTTCAATGGCAGGTCCGATGGCAACCTTGACATCGGATCCGAAGATGTCCCGCACGGCCTGGGCCATGATATGGGCAGTGGAATGGCGGAGAATATCGAGTCCTTTTTCGCTATCGGCCTTGATGGGAGTCAGGACCGTGTCAACGGTAAGCTCGTAGCTCAGGTCCACCGCCGTGCCGTTTATATAGGCGGCAAGGGTCTGTTTCCGCTGTTTGCCGGAGAGCAGTTTTCCCAGGACTTCCTTTACGGTAGTGTGCGCTGGGACTGATACGGGATCGCCATCCTCAAGTCTTACTGCTATGTCTGCCATGTCTTCTGCCGTAGAAAAACAAAGGCTAAAGAGCGAACGGTCAAGAAGGCCGTTCTTCCTTTAGCCTTATAATCTGGTAGGCGCGGAGGGGATTGAACCCACGACATCTACCACGTCAAGGTAGCGCTCTCCCACTGAGCTACGCGCCTGTCTTCACTTCCTGTAAGTTCTGGGCTTGAACCATCGACAGCCAGGACCCTCCAGAAAGCAAACCATCCGCCGTTTGGCGGTGTCGTACTAAGACTGCTTTGCACTATAGGTACGATATCTTAAAGCATCAAGTACAGAACCCGTTCCAAATACCAGTATTAGAAAAAACTGTCAAGTATAAATGGCAGCTGTCACACAAGATTATGGATTTTTCAGGACGTTCGATCTGCTCTCGATTGCCTTGGCCAGCGTATATTGATCTGCGTACTTGATGTCCATGCCCATCGGGATGCCGCAGGCAAGGCGGGTCAGTCTGATTGGGAAAGGCTGCAGCCGGTCGATCAGGTAGGAAGCCGTCGCTTCGCCGGGAACCGTTGAACTGGTTGCAATGAACACCTCGGCAACAGTGTTTGATTGAATACGCGCGAGAAGTTCCTTGATCTTGATTTCTTCCGGCCCGATGCCATCAACCGGGGAAAGAACGCCATGCAGGATATGGTAGTGACCCCGGTAACCATCGGTTTTCTCTATTGCCATCAAATCTGAAGGCTGCTCGACAACGCAGATGATCGAAGCGTCGCGTCGCTGATCCGCACAAACCGCGCAGGGATCAGTCTCGGAAAAGGTCATGCAGCGGCTGCAGAGCTGAATCGAGGAGTGAAGCTGTGCCAGGGCATCGGCCAGTTCCCGGGCATCTGAAACCGGTCTCCTGAGAATATTCAAGGCCAGCCTGGTGGCCGTCTTGGCACCGACGCCGGGCAGACTGCTCAAGCTCTTGATCAGCCGCTCCAGTGCCGGGGGGATTATCTGCATACTACTCATGCTGTTAAGTTAAAACAGGGAGGTGAGACCGGGAATCTGCAGGCCCCCGGTAAGCCCGGACATTTCAGTTTTCGCGAGTTCACGTGCTTTTCTCAAGGCGTCGTTGACTGCAGCGGCAACAAGGTCCTGCAGCATTTCCTTTTCGTCGGTGCTGACCAGTTCGTCCTCGATTGAAATCGAGATGATATCGCCCTTGCCGGTTGCCTCAACACTGACCATACCGCCACCGGCACTGCCGCTGATTCTCTTTGCCGCAAGATTATTCTGGATCTTATTCATCTTTTCATGCATCTCACGCGCCTGCTGCATGATTGCGTTCATGTCCATAGTGCATCATTCCTTTTGTCTAAAAATTATCAGTTCAACGGGCCGATCCGGATGCTCCCGGCCTGGCCGTTGAATATCTCTTCGGTCATGCGGACGAGGGGATTGGCGGCAAGCTGCTGACGACGCTTTTTCGGGCCTTCCGAGCCGTTCGTATCCGTATCCTCGGCATCGTCCGGACTGGTGACATGGATGGTGTAGGTCTTCTGGAAAAAATTGAGGACATAACCGGTGAGTATCCGGCGATTTTCCTTGGCGCGTAGAAGCTTGCATTCCGCCGGATCATCAAATTCCAGGAAAAGTTCCTGCCCTTTCTCCTTTACGCCGCTCGTCTGCTGAAGGTTCTGGGCCATCCACTCCTTGCGTTCTTTAACGTATGCGACAAATTCGATCCAGTCTTTCCTGATCTGGCGCTGGGGGGGCTGTTCCGCTTTGCCTGATTCGGGGAATTCGTCCTCGGGGGGAGGCACATCGTCCGGAGGTGCCATCTGTGCCGGCGTTTCATCGATGATTGGCGGCTCTGTTTCAGGTTCGTCAGGCTGCTGCTGAGCGGGCCGCTCAGGGCCTGGGCTGGTATCAGGCGCGGCCGGGGCTATCGTTTTTTTTTCTGTGGCGGGCAGGGCGCTGTCAGGTCTTTCTCGATTCTCAGGACCCATTGGACCGGGAGACGGAGATGCCTTCGAGGCAATCGCTTCTGCCGAAGGAGCTGCCGACAAAACAGCGATCGCCGAATCAAGCTTGCCGAGAAGATGCTCCACGCTGACGACGCTGCCCGACTCGATAATGGAGAGGAAGGCGGTTTCAAGCGTCAGTCGGGGCTGGAACGAGAAGCGGATGGCGTCTGCTGCCTGCATGAGAAGATTCAGCTTCTGGTGAATCGTTTCAACCGAATAATCTCCTGCGAGCGCCTGGTAAGCGGTTTTCTCGTTTTCTGGAAGATCGAGAAGCTGTTCGCATTCTCCGATGCTGATCAGCAGCAGGTTCCTGAAACATTCCAGCAGATCTGACAGGAAACGTTTGATGTCCATGCCGAACCTGAAGGTTTCGGCCAGGTTGTCAAGAGCTGCCTTTCTGGCGCCGGAAAGCAGTGCCGTGGTGATGGCGAACAGGACATCACGATCAACAAGACCGAGCACTTCAACCACATCGGTACTGGATATGGTCGCGTCACCGTATGAAAGAACCTGATCGAGCAGGCTGAGACCGTCACGAACCGAGCCTTCCGCCTCCCTGACAATCAGTGACAGGGCTCCTTTCTCGAGGGTAACACCTTCAGCCTGGGCCAAGCGGGTAAAGAGTGTCGCCAGTTCATCCATGCCAACCCGCTGTAATTCATAGCGCTGACAGCGGGAGAGAATGGTGATCGGTATTTTGTGCAACTCGGTGGTGGCAAAGATGAAATAGACATGCTCGGGGGGTTCTTCGAGGGTCTTCAACAGGGCATTGAAGGCCTCGGTG
>JAHEMX010000661.1 GCA_024643445.1 Desulfobulbaceae bacterium
GTCTCTTACTGGATAACAAGACCAATCAAACGGCTTACCGGCTATGCCCTGGCAATCAAAGAAGGGGATCGGCCACCTTTTCCTCGACTTGACCGAAGCGAGATAGGGAAAATGGGAGAGGCTTTTGAGAAAATGCAGGAGGCGCTTGAAGGCAAAAAATACGTTGAACAATATATCCAGAACCTGACCCACGAAATCAAGAGCCCCTTGTCCGCCATCCGGGGTTCTGCGGAATTGCTGGCGGAACCGATGGACGAGAAGCCGCGGTCCAGGTTCCTGGCCAACATCCGTAGCGAAGCTTTGCGTATACAGGATATTATCGACCGGATGCTTGAGCTGGCGGCACTGGAAAACAGGCAGAAACTGGTAAAGAGGGAGCCTGTTTCCGTGCAGGTTTTAATTCGGACGGTCATGGAACGCCTGGAGATGATTTTTGCCAGGAAACAGCTGCAAACGGTAGTCGATGTCGATGATACGATCGTTACCGGAGATACCTTCCTGCTCCACCAGGCGATAACAAACCTTGTTCAGAATGCGGTGGATTTCAGTCCGGTACAGGCGACAATCAGCATCCACTCACAACGCGATGGCACGAGCGTGTCTATTTCGGTCATAGATGAGGGGAGCGGCATTGCTCAATACGCCGAGAAGAAAATTTTCGATACCTTCTTTTCTCTGCAAAGACCGGATACCGGTCAGAAAAGCACCGGTCTCGGTTTGAATTTTGTCCGTCAGGTTGTGCTGTTGCATGGTGGAACGATCAACGTCGAAAATAGAGAACAGAAAGGCGTGAGAGCGACGATCATGCTCCCCCTAAAACAACCCTCTCAATCCGGTTCATCAAAGAAACGGGGTAAGGTCGGCAGGATGGAGTAACCTGTTTGACAGGACGGCGATAGAGGACTCGCCAGACGCAGAAACCCCGTTACCGGGTATTCCGGTAACGGGGTTTTTAACAAAGAATCGGCGGCGACCTACTCTCCCACATGGTTGCCCATGCAGTACCATCGGCGCAGGGAAGCGTAACGACCGGGTTCGGAAAGGGAACAGGTGAATCCTCCTCGCTATGACCGCCGAAAAAGCATTGATGCACAATACGTTACGACATAAATCGAGAATAAAACAGTAGCGCAAGCCAGCAGCAGCTTGTTCATCAGCTGTCGCGGGAAAGATAGCTTTCCCGTTATTTCTATATCTGAAAGAGGGGGCACGATTATCGGCGGCCGTAAACCCTCTTGTCGGGCACTTCGTTTTCTATCTTGGCGTATTTGTGTTATTTAACAAAGTGCTCTTATCCGCTTCCCTTTACAATTGCACTGGAAGGTGTCCCCGCCAGCTATCAGCAACTCCCGGTTTATGGAATTGCAAGAACTTGAAAAAAATCCTTACGAATTCTTGATACTCGTGCACATTACCAATATGACTTATCCTCTTCTCTAAGCCCCTCTTTCTTGCACAGAAATTAAGAGAAAAAACAAGAAAAACTGTCTGAGAAATAGAAAAGCACTAACCCTTAAACCTGGTATAAAAATCTTGGGCTGCTCACCTATCCTGTCGCAAAGGGAAAGAAGTGATCAGCAGTAACTAATTTTTCTTTTCCCCTATCACCCTGAAATGCGGTAGTTTGATTCTCTTTTCTGAGATATCCCGTTGCCAGGATTGATCTTTGACGAACATCATATTTCCTCCGCTCACCATTCTGGCCATCGCCAGGTGGTCCGGTGATAGCTGCTCGAGCGGCGCGATAATAAACGGTGTTGTATCCTGCTTTTGCACCAAAGCCCGAATTCTGGAAACACTCGAAACCATGGACACCGGACAATCGGTTGATACAAAGGCGATCAGTTTCTCACCCGGTAAATCAATCAAATTCCTCTCAATCGGTTCCCACAGAGCCAGTAAACCAGCATTGTCCGGAAGGTGGATCGTGTCGCCTGCCTCACCCGGGCAATAGGCCGCATCTGGAAAAGTCTCGATCATCACGTTGGCAATGCTGACCATGCTGCGCCTGAAGAACAGGGCTACACAGGTGTTCAATACTTCCCGTTCCGGGAGAAACGGCTGCAGGGTGTTGAGCCATTGCCCCACCCCGTCAAGGACGGCCTCCTGATAACG
>JAHEMX010000662.1 GCA_024643445.1 Desulfobulbaceae bacterium
GTGGGACACTATGCCAGACCCGATGTGTTCCAGTTGCGGGTGAATGAACGGGAGACCCCCGCGGTGGTTGTAACAGGCAGAGAATCCGCCGCCAACAGCAGCGAAGAAAAGGAATCGTAAGAAACCAGCCCCAGGGCGCTGTACCACGACGTATCTTGATGACAGGACCTGGCACCCCCTGTATGAAAAAATTGGATTTGATCTGATAAATCCTTATCATTAATTTCGATATCAGCTGACAGCTCAAGCGAGCATTCAGGCCGAAGGCTATCGTGCACTTCGTGCAATCCCGTTTAGAATCCCAGCGGACATCTTTTCCTGCAGAAATACTGCTTGCGTCAGAGGGTCGGTCGGCACCTTGATGAAGAAAGAAAAGCAAGGTTGTCCGGTGTAGTTTTCGGCTGCCGCTTTTCCAGGACTTGCTACCTGCCGTATTTTCCAGCGGGTGCGTGAAAGATCAATGACCGAAAGGAATACTGTATGAACCTCGTTTACCTCTGCCCCCAGTTCCCGCCCAATTACACTCCTTTTTGCAGTTGCCTTAAGGCGCTGGGGGTAAATGTTCTTGGCATCGGAGACGGACCTGCGGAATCATTTACCCCAGAAACACGGGAGGCTCTGACTGCCTACTATCAGGTCGAGGATCTTCATCATTATGCATCTCTGCTGAAGGCCTGTGGCTATTTTACGCACCAGTACGGCAAGATTGATCGTCTTGAATCCCATAACGAGTATTGGCTGGCAACCGATGCCAGGCTTCGCCAGGATTTCAATATCACGGGCCTGAAACCAGCTGACATGCAGTTTATTCGACGGAAATCAGGGATGAAGGGGGTCTTTCGGACGGCCGGTATCAAGGTTGCGCCCGGCAAGGTCGTTCACACCCTGGCCGGGGCCGAAGAGCTCATCAAGGAGGCAGGCTACCCGGTTATAGCCAAGCCCGATGACGGGGTTGGTGCTCTGGATACCTTCAAGATCCACGACAGGGAAGAGCTTTCCTCGTTTTTTGAGAAAAAACCTGAGCATGATTACATGATGGAAGGGTTTGTCAAAGGCACCATTTTCTCCTTTGACGGCCTGACGGACCGGGACGGTAATATCCTCTTCTGCACTGCCCATACGTATAGCCAGGGAATCATGGAGGTGGTCAACAATGCCGAGCATGTTTTTTATTATTCACTCAGGAGTATCCCGAAAGAGCTTGAAGAGGTGGGTCGCAAGGCTGTTTCCGCTTTTAAGGTCCAGGAGAGATTTTTCCATATTGAATTCTTTAAAACCGGCCCGGCTGACTATGTGGCCCTGGAGGTCAATATGCGGCCGCCGGGTGGCTACACCACCGATATGTTCAACTATGCCAATGATATCGACGTTTATGCGCTGTGGGCCGAAGCGGTCACTGGCCGGACCGCCCCCCTGGAATACCAGCGGAAATACCACTGCTGCTACGCTAGCCGCAAATACCGCTTTAACTATGTCTACAGCCACGAGGCAATCATGAGGAACTATGGCTCCTGTATCCTTGCGGTTCAGTCAGTGCCAGGCGTCTTCAGTACCGCCCTCGGCGATATCGGCTATATCTTCCGGACTGAACACGAGCAGGATATATTAGAAATAGCCTCCTTTATCCATGAACGTTAGGATGCGTGAGAAGCGTGGAGCATCTGCATGAAGACGGCATATCAGTGCTGGCACAGTCCACACCTGGGCAGTGATATGGAGCTCAAGGTCTATGGTCACTGGGGTGTGCCTTATCTTGTCTTTCCCTGTTCCAGGGGCCGCTTTTACGATTACGAGAACATGGGAATGATCGACGCCATCGATCATTATATCGAGGCGGGAAAAATCAAGATCTATGCCGTGGACAGCATTGATGGTGACTCGTGGTACAATTTTTCAATTTCCCCGGCAATGCGCAACAGCCGGCATGAGGCCTATGACCGGTATATCTGCAACGAGGTTCTCCCCTTTATCCGGCAGGATTGCCGGACCGATATCGGGGTTATGGTCAACGGCTGCAGTATGGGTGCCTATCACAGTCTGAATTTCTTCCTGAAACACCCTGATACCTGCCAGGGAGTGCTGGCCTTGAGTGGCCTGTACCGGCTGGATT
>JAHEMX010000164.1 GCA_024643445.1 Desulfobulbaceae bacterium
CAGCCGGGCAACCTGGTCGTCACGAACCGAAGCGGGAACCTCACGGATTTCAAAGTCAATCTGTTCATTTTTAAGCTGGTACTTGTTGACGCCGACGATAACGTCAAGGCCCTGGTCTATCCTGGCCTGCTTGCGGGCGGCTGATTCTTCAATGCGCATTTTCGGCATGCCTGACTCGATGGCCTTGGCCATACCGCCGAGTTGTTCCACCTCGTCGATGATCTTGAGCGCTTCGCTGACAATTGAGTTGGTCAGTGACTCGACATAATAGGAACCGCCGAGCGGATCGATAACATGACAGACTTCGGATTCTTCCTGGATGATGATCTGCGTGTTGCGGGCTATACGGGCAGAAAAATCAGTCGGCAGACCGATTGCCTCGTCAAATGAATTGGTATGCAGGGACTGGGTGCCGCCGAGCACCGAGGTCAGGGCCTCGAGCGTGGTCCGTATTATATTGTTGTAAGGATCCTGCTCGGTCAGACTCCAGCCGGAGGTCTGGCAATGAGTCCTGAGCATGGACGATTTCGGGTCCCTGGGATTAAATCGGCTCATCAGTTTGTGCCAGAGAAAGCGGGCTGCCCGGAGCATGGCGATATCCATGAAAAAGTTCATGCCGATGCCGAAGAAGAACGACAGCCGCGGGGCGAATTCATCCACTTCCATGCCTGCCGCCAGCGCGGTGCGGACATACTCGAGACCGTCGGCCATGGTGAAGGCAACCTGCAGAACGCTGTTGGCCCCGGCCTCCATCATGTGGTAGCCGCTTATGCTGATGCTGTTGTAGCGCGGCATCTGTTTTGAACAGAAACCGATGATGTCCGAGACAATCCGCATGGATGGGGTCGGCGGATAGATGAAGGTATTTCTGGTCAGGTACTCCTTGAGGATATCGTTCTGTATCGTCCCGGTCAGCTGCTCGTGCGTCACCCCCTGTTCCTCTGCGGCGACGATATAGCTGGCCAGGATCGGGATGACCGCGCCGTTCATGGTCATCGATACGGACATCTGGTCCAGCGGGATACCGTCAAACAGGATCTTCATGTCCTCGACCGAATCGATGGCAACGCCTGCCTTGCCGACGTCTCCGGTGACCCGTGGATGATCCGAATCGTAGCCCCGATGCGTGGCCAGGTCAAAGGCCACCGAGAGCCCCTTCTGGCCTGCAGCCAGGGCTTTCCGGTAAAATTCGTTTGATTCCTTGGCGGTCGAGAACCCGGCATACTGCCTGATGGTCCAGGGGCGTCCGGCATACATGGTGGCCATGGGTCCCCTGACGTAAGGAGCTAAACCCGGCAGCGTATTGATGCATTCCAGCCCTTCTAGGTCCTCGGCCGTGTAGAGCGGCTTTACCTGGATACCCTCGGGTGTCTGCCAGTTCAGTTCGTCGAGAGATTTTCCTCGCATCAGTTTGGTCGCAAGAGTTTCCCATTTCTTCAGATCCGGATGCTGTGACATGATCTACTCCTTGATAAAACAGGGTTTTATTGACCCCGCTGTTGAGAGAAAAAGCATTACGAGCGTTCACACAATTCAACCAGGATTCCGCCGGTGGCCTTTGGGTGCAGAAAGGCAATACGCGCTCCGCCGGCACCCAGGCGCGGTTTTTCGTCTATCAGCTGGATGTTTTTTGCCTTCAGCTCGGCGAGGGCCTCGTCAAGGTTGGCCACGCGAAAGGCGACATGCTGGAAGCCCGTGCCCTTTTTCTCGATAAACCTGGCGACGGGACCATCGGCCGAGGTTGACTCGAGCAGTTCGACCTCGCTCTCGCCGACTGGGAAAAATGCGGTTTTTACCTTCTGCTCCGCAACGGTTTCCTCTCCTTCGAAGGCAAGTCCGAGCACGTCGGACCAGAATGCTCTGCCGCTTTGCATGCTGTTTACGGCGATTCCCAGGTGGTCGATTTTAAGTATCTCCATACCGCTCTCCTCTGTAAGAAAGAATCTTCATTTTATTGTCTGGGGTTGTTGTGTATGGCGGGAGCCGTTATTGCTTGCCTCTGCTTCAGGATTGGTCATACCGCGCCAGACCATTTCGAACATGGTATTGGCCTGGGCCGCCAGACTTTCTTTCTGGCCGCGCAGAATCCACATGAAAAAGCTGCGCTGAACGAAACCCATAAAGAAATCAAGCAGGGTGCCGGCGCGGACATTCGGGTTCAGGATACCTTCCTTCTGCCCCGCTCGGAGGACATCGATCATCAGCCCCATCATCCGCGGCTGGGCAAAGGTCTGATCACCCATCCAGGTATTCATCGGCAGCGTCATGAAGACAATTCTTCCGAGACCGACATGGCGTTCGTAATAGTCGAGCTGCAGCCAGAAAACCTTGCGAAGCTTTTCCTTGAGGTCTTCTATGCCCTGCAGGTGATCGACAATTCGATCGGTCAGTTTTCCCATCCAGACATCGACGAAGGCGAAAACCAGCCGTTCCTTGCTGCCGTAATGCTTGTAGATGGTGGTAAAACTGACCCCTGCCTTGTCAGCAACATCCCGGATGCTCGCCTTGTGGAAGTCGGAGTTTGAAAAAATTTCCAGCACTGTTTTCTCAAGCCGCTCATGCACATCAGGGTGTAAGTTATCTGCCATTGGTCTTATCTGTCGGTAATAGTAGGTTACACGCCATCGGAACCATTTCAGCCAATCACGCAGAGCACGGCGCCTTTGGTAATGGAGTCGCCGCTGGCAAAATCAATTGCCTTTATGGTCCCGCTGGTCGGCGCAGGGAGGGCGTTTTCCATTTTCATGGCTTCAAGAACGACCACGGTCTCACCCTGTTCTACCTTGTCGCCCACCTTTTTTTCATATTTGACAATCATACCCGGCATCGGTGCGAGCAGCAGCGAGCCTGAAGGCGGCGGCACCGCGGCGGCCGGTTCGGCCCTGACAACGGCAGGAGCAGCGGCAGGAACGACAGGTTGCGGCGGTGCCGGTGCTGCCGACGCCCTTGCGACCATGGGGCCCCCGACCGGATCAACATCAACGCGGAAATATTCCTGGTCGATAAAGACGTTAAAGCTGCGAAGCGCATCGGTTTTCGCCGGTGCATTGCTCTTTTTTTCCACGAGTTGGCCCGCTTTGGCCTTTTTGATGATCTCGTCCTTTTTCCTTACCTCTTCAATGGTGACGGGCTGTACTTCTTTCGGGGCCGGAGTGATGCCGTATTTCCATTCCAGAAACTTCTTGCCGGTAACCGGAAACTGGGCGTAGAGAATAACGTCATCGATATCCTTGGCCAACTCACCGACCGCCTCGCGGGCTTTCTCAAGCTCCGGTTCGAGGACTTCGGCCGGTCGACAGGTGATCGGCTCCTCGCCGCGCGGGTACCCTTTGAGTGCCTTTTTCTGCACTTCCGGGTTGATCGGCACGGCGGTCTTGCCGTAGAGTCCGTAACAGAGATCCTTTACCTGTCCGGTGATCATCTTGTAGCGTTCCTCAGGGGTATCGTGCAGGACATTGTTCACCGTCTGCACCCCGACAATCTGGCTTGTCGGGGTAACCAGAGGTATCTGCCCCAGGTCCCTGCGAACGCGGGGCAGTTCCCGGTAGACCTCACCGATTTTATCCAGTGCATCCATTTCCCGCAGCTGGTTGACCAGGTTTGAAAGCATGCCGCCGGGAGTCTGGTGCAGCAGTACGTTGATATCGATGATTGAGACCTTGGAATCGTCGAGCAGATGCTTGTACTTGGGCAACACCTCTTTTTCGAAAATCTCGTTGATCGTCGCCAGCTTCTTGATGTCAAACCCGGTATCCCTGTTGGTTCCCAGGAGGGTCATGACCAACGGTTCCACGGCAGCATGTGAGGTCCGGTAGGCGTACGGGGTCATGCAGGTATCAATGATGTCGACGCCGGCCTCGATGGCCTTGAGGTGCGTCATAGGCGACATACCGGAGGTGAAATGTGAGTGCAGATGTATGGGCAACGTGACGTTTGTCTTCAGCGCCTTGACGAGTTCGTAGGCGTCATAGGGTGCGAGCAGTCCGGCCATATCCTTGATACAGATGGAGTCCGCCCCCATCGCCTCGAGATCCCTGGCCTTGGCAAGGTAGTATTCGAGGTTATACACATCACCGCCAAGCCGGGGTTCGGTCATGGTATAGCAGATGCAGCCCTGGAAATGCTTACCGCAGGCCTTGATCTGCTTGACGACCGTTTCGAAATTTCGATAATCGTTGAGGGCGTCGAAGGTGCGGAAGATATCCATGCCGTTTTCGGCTGATCGCTCAACGAAGGCCTCGGCCAGATCATCCGCATAGTTTCGATAGCCCACGAGGTTCTGGGCCCTGAGCAGCATGGAGAACGGCGTTTTTTTGATGTAACGTTTGAGCGTCCGCAGCCGCTCCCAGGGATCCTCGTTGAGGAATCGGTGCATGGTGTCAAAGGTGGCGCCGCCCCATGTTTCGATGGCCCAGAAACCGACTTCATCCATCAGTTCCGCGACCGGTATCATATCTTCAGTACGGCCGCGGGTGGCAAACAGGGACTGATGCCCGTCACGAAGGGTCAGGTCCATAATCTTGACAGGATTTTCCGCAGCAGGACGGTCGCTGTCATAATTCATCTGGGTCATTTGAACAGTATTATCACTCATCGTTTTTTCTCCTTATGGCCGATTCTTTGCCGGTGAAACTAGCGTAAATGAGCAAACGTTCGCATCTGTATCAGTTTGCGCATCATCATCATGTCCTGCCGCCCGCTTTGACTCCAGGCGCTCTGCTGGATTGCCGGTGTCTGCAGGGTGCCTGCGAGGTGCTGGCCCGCAGCATCACTTTCTTCCTGCAGATAGGCGTTTACGGCGGCGAGAGCTGCAGCCATCTTCTTTTGCATAGGTGCCATGGTCTGTTTTCCTGTCGTATTTATCGCGTTATCAGTTTTCTTTTTTGGTTCATGCGTATCCTGGTGGAACAGAAAACGATGGGCTTATTCATAAATGGCATATTCCGTCTCTACCCCGAGCAAGGTGTCAATTTCCGCCTGGATGCCGATACGTTTCTCGTTGTTCACCCAGTCGTTCCAGTCTTCAATTGAGCGCCAGCTGCTGATCACCATGCATTCCTGCGCCTTATCCAGCCTCTTGAGGGTCTGTCCCGAGATATAACCCGGCTGCATCAGGGTAATGCTGCGGAGTCGCTTCAGTAGAACCGTCAGTTCGGCGACCTGATTATCCGATACATTGCGCTTGATAAAAATTTTGACTGTCATGGTTTTTACCTCCCGGTTGCCGTATTATAATGGGATGTTTCCGTGTTTTTTCATAGGGTTGGTATCGCGTTTGTTCTGCACCAGGCTCAGGGCTCTGACGATCCTGGTACGGGTGCGCGCCGGTTCTATAATATCGTCGATGTACCCGCGTTGAGCAGCCACGTAGGGGTTTGCCACGGTATCCTGGTATTCCTTCTCCCTGTCCTGCAGAAACGCTTCCGGGTCCGCTTCCTTTTTGGCCTGTCGGCCGTAGAGAATGGGGACGGCGCCTTTGGCACCCATGACCGCAATTTCCGCCGTTGGCCAGGCATAGTTGATGTCACCCCGGAGATGCTTCGAGGACATGACGCAATAGGCGCCGCCATAGGCCTTGCGGGTGATGACCGTGACCTTCGGTATGGTAGCCTCGGCGTAGGCGTAGAGGATTTTCGCACCGTTCCTGATAACACCGCCGTACTCCTGAGCGGTTCCGGGGAGAAATCCGGGAACATCGACAAAGGTGACGACGGGGATATTGAAACAGTCGCAGAAGCGGACGAATCGAGCTCCTTTTATGGAAGAGTCAATATCGAGAACTCCTGAATAATGGGACGGTTGATTGGCGACAATGCCGACGCTCATGCCGTTGTAACGGGCAAAACCAACGATGAGGTTCGGTGCAAAGGCCTCCTTGATCTCAAAAAAGTCCCCGTTGTCAACGGTCCGATGAATGATCGCCTTCATGTCATAGGCTTCGTTGGGATTTTCCGGGATAATATTGTTCAACTCCTCGGCCCGGCGATCGATGGGATCGGAGCAACTGCAGGAGGGCGGGTTTTCCATATTGTTCTGCGGCAGAAAGGAGATGAGTTTGCGCAAGTAGGCAATCGCATCGACGCCTGATTGTGCGGCGTAATCGGATACGCCGCTTCGGGAGGCGTGCATGTCGGCCCCGCCAAGCTCCTCGACAGTAACGTCTTCATGGGTAACCGATTTGACGACCTTGGGACCGGTCAGAAACATATAGGAATTGTTTTTCACCATGACGACAAAATCCGTCAGGGCTGGAGAGTAGACGGCCCCCCCGGCACAGGGACCGAAGATGGCTGAAAGCTGGGGGATGACGCCGGAGGCCATGACATTGCGCAGGAAAATGTCGGTATAGCCGGCCAGGCTTTCTATTCCTTCCTGAATTCTGGCCCCGCCGGAGTCGTTGAGGCCGATTACCGGGGCACCATTCTTCATGGCCAGATCCATTACCTTGCAGATTTTTTCTGCAAATGTTTCGGAGAGTGATCCGCCGAGAACGGTAAAGTCCTGGGCAAAGACGTAGACGATCCGGCCGTCTATGGTACCGTGGCCGGTGACCACACCGTCACCCGGATATTTCTGCTTTTCCATCCCGAAGTCGGTACACCGATGGGTTTTGAACATGTCAAACTCTTCGAATGACCCGGGGTCAAGCAGCATCCCTATGCGTTCCCTGGCGGTGAGCCGGCCAAGAGCGTGTTGCTTGTCGATCCTTTTTTGTCCACCACCGAGCTGTGCATCGGCCCGGAGCTTTTTCAAATGTTCAAGTCTCTCGATAGTATTCATGCCTTCTCCTTACTTAAGGATGGTGAATTGAGCATAATGGCTCTACCTTTTTGCTGTTCAGCCGGTATTGCTTAAAACTCATTTCGCCCCGTGACAGGATCTGATCGTGACCGGGACCGACGCACACCGCAGAGGGCCGATTCGTGACGTTAAAAGCGGGAAGCGGGTGCTGAGCCGCATGGGGAGATAACGGTTGATGATTCATTGCAAACCCGAACCTCCATGAAGAAACGACGTAAGCGTGTATCATCAGGCAGCGTGTTTGTCCACTCGGTAAGGCGGGTAAGGATGAGCAGCTGGCTGACTAAATAAGAACATTGTTACGCTTATCTTTATGCAAAGCGGCAATAGTTGTCAAGGAAAAAACAGATAAATTCTCTTATGAACTATAAATATATAATTAATACAAGTATATATAATTTTCTTGTATGGAAAAGAAAAATATTTTCTTTGCTAAGAACAGCTGTGTCTAAAGCACCTGATGAAAAGCTTTTTTTGCGCATCGAATGGGTTGTTGTTTGTAGCGGAAAGAACGCCGTTATCGCCTTGACGGCAGATATTCTGCAGAAAGCAGGGGTGCAGATGACAACGCTTAAGCGGTGCTACCGGTAAACCTCGCGGCAGAGACGGCCAAGGCTGCCGAGGTCCCGGCAGACATGGATACCGGCGCTGGCCATTGCCTCGATCTTGGCAGAAGCCGTTCCCGAGCCGCCGCTCACGATGGCTCCCGCATGTCCCATTCGTCTGCCGGGAGGTGCCGTGAGGCCGGCGATGAAGCCGATGACCGGCTTGCTCATGTTTTTGGCAACCCAGGCCGAGGCTTCCTCCTCGGCCCTGCCGCCTAT
>JAHEMX010000165.1 GCA_024643445.1 Desulfobulbaceae bacterium
CTTTCACCAGCAGTTTCTGTTTCAGCTGCCGCTCGATCGCCTTGCCTATGCCGAGGCCGCTGCCGTACTTGAGACCGTGTTCGGCAAGTTTCACATTATAATCGACCCCTTTTCGCAAATACTGCAGGTCCTCTTCATCGATTTCATCAAGTAACTCGTAAATATCCTCAAGACTCAGGCCGACGAGCCACTCCTCGAGCACAGCAAGGGCCGATTTGCCGGTCGTGCCAACTACTTTTGACAGCAGTTCCGAATCGGTTATCGGGGTATCATTGAGACGCAGAGCAACGATATTGCTATGCAGTTCTCTGATTTCGGAGAAGGCCCGGTCGCTGCCGCTGGTGACGATGGTCTTGATATGCAGACCGGATTTTTCGATTAAATGAACGATTACCGAACCTTCATCCAGCAGTGCCCGGGCTTTTTCTACGGCCGCCTGGTCGACACTGTCAAGCACCTCCAATCCGAGTGATGGATTGCCGCCGAAGGCACCGATGGCGGCTGAGGCTTTGAGACCGATCATGCCGCCGGTCCCCGGGATGACGACGGCCATACCGTTTTTGTAGATATTCGGGTCAACCCAGACCTCTATCCGATCTATTCTTTTTTCAGGCAGAAGCGATACTGCCGCAGCAGCCCCGAGAGCGATGGCAACGGGCTCGGTGCAGCCCAACGCCGGTGTAACTTCTATCCTTAAAATGTCTTTTACGCTAAATGCCATGTTATGCCTGCCGGATAGGGAAAGTGAAATAAAGGGTTATCTACTAGACTTCTAGAGTGATTTGACGACCGCTACCGCCTCGATTTCCACCGGAGCACCAAGCGGCAGTGCCGCCACCTGAATGGTCGCACGGGCCGGAGGGACTTCTTTGAAGTAGGAACCATAGGCCGCATTGACCTTTTGGAAATCAGCAAGATCGATTAAAAATATGGTTGTTTTGACGATGTCGTCAAGTCTTCCGCCAGCCTCGTCCAGAATCGCCTTGATATTCTTCATAACCTGCCTGGTTTTTTCGTCAATCGACCCCTCCAGCAGTTTACCTGTCTCGGGAACCAAGGGAAGCTGGCCGGAAATAAAAAGCATGGAGTCGACCTGGACTGCCTGCGAATAGGGGCCGATTGCCGCCGGTGCGGATGATGTTGCTATTTGTTTTTTGCTCATGCTGCTCTCTCCGTTATGAAAGGTGCCGTATTGCCTGTTTTGTGTGGATTTTCTTCAGGTAGTTATAGATCGTGTATTTCGATACGCCGGCAAGCAGGGCGATCTGCTCGACGGCGCCTTTAAACTGCAGTGCACCGTTTCTCTCGAGAATTTCGACAAGAACCGTCTTCTCCTCGGTGCTCATGGTTGCCGGTTGCCTGCCTATTTCGCTGACCGCCTGCCGGAACAGTGCCTCGATGGTTTCCGAAGGCGACTGCGCGAATGTCTCGGACGAGTGGTAGGTATGGTCGGGACCGTCCTGCTGGCACAAAAAAGGCGCCAGTGCCTGTGAGGCGTTAAAAAAGTCGGTGGTATCAAAATTGATGCAGAAGGCGAAGACCGGCTCACCCTGGCTGTTTCTGATGAAGACGGTCGACGATCTCAGAATTCTGCCGTCACCCGAGAGGGCGCGGTAATTGTGCATATCCTTCAACTGATCCGGTGACTGCTTCAGCGATTTGACCAGCAGGTCGGTCGCCGGAGCCCCGATACTTCTGCCCGTTATCGATCCCCGCAGGAATACCAGGGAATTCTGCAGGTCTTTCAGATCGTGAATACACGTTTCGCAATTTCTGCCGAACATGGCCATGATGGAATCAGCCATCTGTTGTAAATGTTGTAGAATCCTGTCTCGCTCGGTCATCGTAACAGTACCTGAAGTGTTGATAATATGTGCATATGCCTATTATAGCGCCGGAGAAACGCAAGTCAACAATAATTTGTGCAATATGTCAAAAATTTGTTGAATTTCTTTCCCTGCCTTTCTTTTTCCTTAACACCGGGAAAAGGTGGTCTGAATAACGGGAATAAAGGGGTATCGCTATGCTCGTGCGGACGAGGAGAGGCCTGCTGAAATGTTCATGAACGCTGGGTTACTGCAGTTGCGTCAACCCGACAAAGCTGCCGTCGTTATCTTCGGCCAGCCGGCGCATCAGGGCGGCAAAGCGGGAGACATTGAGCTCCGCCCCGGGTTGTTTGAAAAGAACTGGAAAACCGACCGCGTGAATGCGAACGCGCCTTGAACCGTCACCTAATGACCGGTTTATGGAGTCGATGGTGCTGACCACGTCCTGTATCGATCCGCGAGAGAAATCGTCACCGAGGACATAGATAGAAATCTTCTTGTCAGTTGCATAGAATCGCTTGATGGCGGCGGTGACTCCTTCCACCGGGCTGGAATTGGAAAACGGCATCCAGTTAGCAAGCATTTTCAGAATGGCTTTCCTCCTGGCCGGGGAATCCTGTATCCATTTGCCCGCGTATTGGGAAAACATATATTCCCCCATGTCGTTCATGACCTGGATACCCTTTACCCGGGGGTAAATTGTCAAGATCTCTTCCATTTTCTGCCTGACTGCGGGCCAGGCGAACTGTTGCATCGAGCCGGATGTATCGATAACAAAAATGACATACTCGCTATCCACAGGCACGCCTCCGATCGGCGCATCTGCAAGTCGGGGTGGATCCTCAGCCTGAAGGCGAAGCATCTCTTCACTCAGGCTCTGTCTGGCGGCATTGAGGTGTTCAATAACTGCCTGCCGGGCGCTTTTCTCAACCGTATTTCTATGGAGCTGGTCCTGCAGCCGACTGTATGAATCGGCAAGTTCGCTGAGTTGCTGCTCAAGATCCTGCTGCCTGCTCAACCCCTGTTCGAGAAGGGTGGTGTAGGTAATTGATTCCTGCTCAAGATCCTGGGTTTTCAGTTGCATCTGGTCAATGCTGCTACGCAGAGCTTCTGCTTCGCTGTTGTTGACAGATGGATCGGCGACTTTAATAATCACCAGCAGCAGGACGATTGCACCGAAACCGCAGGAGACGATATCAAGAAATGACAGACTGAATGTTTCAAAGGCAATCCGCTTCTTTTTCATGGCCAGTCCCGGGTCGGGGTTAAAAAAGAGCCGCCTGAATCAATAGCGAGCTTCCAGTAATTGACGGCGGCAAAAGGGTCTCCTTCGATCGGGAAAAGAATGATATTGACCGGAACACGGGGAGGAAGTTGTCTGATGGCCTGCTGAAAGAGTTTTGCCCGTCCGTTACTGTCAATGGTCCGTGCGCGATATCCAGCAGTTCTGAAAGTCGGCAGGCCGTCGGTAATAAGAATGATATTGTCAGGCTGGGGCGTCATGCTCCTGGCCCTGACAAAAGCTTCCTCGAGATTGGTCCCGCCGAGCGGGGCGACTTCTCGGAGGTGTGCCACCAGCGCATCAACCCGCGGACGGTCGGTAACCCCAAGCCATGAAGCAGCCTCGTCTGCCGCAAGAGATGTGGTGCTCTCATTGAAATGATAGGCCTGGATGGTGCTGTCGGCGGGCAGGTTGGCAATGATCCATTCCACCGTTGCAACGGCTTTGCGCCATTTGGGAGCCAGACGCCTGGAACTGTCGTCCATAACCTTCCGGCGGACGATATCCACGATGGATCTATCCAGCATGGAGGCCGAGGAGTCAACCAGAACCAGCACCCGTTTGCCGCCGAGCTTCAGTCCGGTGAGGTACTGGCGATGTCCGTCACCCTCAAAGGGACGCACCTGCCGGTCGGCAGCTCCGGCAAGGGCTTTCTCCTCGGCAAGCCGGCTTGCTTTCTCCTGCAGCGTTTTCAATTCCGCCTGCAACCGGGTTATCTGTTCCCCGGTCACCGGCGATGTGGCTTGAGCTGCCAGCGTGGCACGGAGATTACCTGTGGTAGCCATCAGCTCAAGCTGCTTTTTCTGCAGACGTTCGTTTCCTGCGTTTACGATGTCATACTGCTGCTGCAGCTCCTCCCGGTGCACCCGTACGAGTCTGTTCGTGGTTTCTTGCTGCCTGAGTTTGCTGTGAAGGTCGGCGACGGGCTCCTGACGTATGGCAACACGGTTGCTGTTCATTACCAGTACCAGCAGTACCACGGCACCGAAACCGCAGAACATGATATCAAGAAAAGACAGGCTGAAGCTTGCCAGCGTGTGTCGCCTGGAGGATCTCATGCTCTACATCACGGAAGCGGACCGGTGCGCAGTCGGGAAATGAGGTGTTCACTGGCGTACGACTCGGTATCGAGAACAAGTCGTTCCTGAAACAACTGCAGCTGATGGATAAAAAACATCAGGATGATCGAAATAACGAGGGCGATAAAGGTGGAATTGAAGGCGACCCCGAGATTCTGGGTGACACCGGTGATGTCTCCCTCGACAGCGCGGTTTGCCTGCCCCAGTGCGGCACCGATACCGCGAACCGTGCCGATAAAACCAATCGAGGGTATGGCCCAGGCAATGTAGCGGATAATTGAGAGTTCCGACTCCTGCCTTTCCATCTCGGACTCGCAGAGGTCCCCTACTGCGGTGGCACTGTCCTGAATATTGCCGGTCACGCCAAAACGCTGTATGCCGAGGTATAACACCCTGGGCAGCAGAAAACTGCTCGCCGAAGCGGTGCGCTCCGCCAGACTTTGCAGAAGCGTTCTGGTGTCTTCGGGACCGATGGGAAGGGTTGGCGGCAGCTGCAGCAGGTCTTTTTCGAGCAGCTGCCGCTGCCGGTAGGCGTAGACGCCTTTGTAACCGAGAATGGCCAGGGCCCAGATCATCAGGATAAAGCAGGACTCCTGTTCATAATCCTTGAGTACCACGTAGAAATTGTTCTCTGATAAATGGGATGGATCGTCTGCCAGTAACTGCTTTTCGGCGGTTATGAAGGCGTAGGCCTGCGGCCTGATGATCGTGACGTAGTAGGCATGAATGATGATAAAGGCGATCAGCAGGGTAAAAACCTGAAAAATAAGCTCCGTGGGTAACGTTTGTCTTTTCATGACTTGGCTCAGATATCCGTTGGAAATGATATGTGTGAATCAGCGCCGATCTGCTGACTTGGGGCAAAGGGCTGCGGCTGCGCCGGAGGAGTTGTCTGTGGTGCCGGCGGCTGCACGATCTCCTGTCCGATGGCGGGCGGTGCCTGGTTTTCCTCGGCCTGGGCTGAGGACAGCGGCAACAGAAGCAGAAGCACCAGAACTATTCTCATTATTCATACCTCGCAATCCTGAAACCGACGTTGTCACGGCCTTCCCGGTGATATGACCGATAGCTCAAGCGCAGTTCGGTAATAGAAGAATCCTTCCAGCTTGAACCCCGTATGACATGATGTGTTCCGGAAGGCGGCCCCAGCGGGTCGGTCGGGGGCGTCTGGGAAGTGCTGCCGGGAGAGGGCGAATAGAAATCATGGCACCACTCGGCAACGTTGCCGCCCATATCATAAAAGCCGCCCTTGCTCGGGGGAAAGGTTCCTACGGGTGAGGAGACCGGGAAACCATCGCGATAGCCATCGATGATTTGCGGCAAAATGTGGCGGGCGGACTCGTCGGCAAAATTGCCGATGGTCATGCGGGGCGGGAATCCGCCGCTCCATGGAAAATGCTGAGGAGTCGGGCTGCCGACCAGGCGGGCGCTGAAGGCCCATTCTGCCTCTGTCGGCAAGCGGTAGCCGTTTGTTGGCGGAGAAACGGCGGTGAAGCTCGATTCCTGCTTCTGGTAAAAAGGTTTCAGACCATCCTGCTCACTGAGCCAGTTCAGGTAGCTGACCGCATCCTCCCAGGTGATATTGACAACCGGGTACTCTTCGCCATCCAGAGAATTTCCCGCAAAACTGCCGGAGACATGCTCCTTGTTGAAAAGGCGGAATTGACGGTTGGTAACCAGCTTTTGCGAGAGGTAGAAGGGTCTTGACATGGTAATGTTCTGTTCATGTTCATTGGCCCGTCGTCCCGGTTCGCGGCGCGGCGCTCCCATGACAAAAGAAAAGGGTTGAATAGCGAGCAGGCGGTACCCCGCAGCGGCTGTCAGCGGCTGATGCGAAACACTCTCACCGGACGCGGGGGCAAGCGGTGCTGCCTGAGGTTCCAGGTCGATGGCTATCTGTTGGGAAAAGCCTGTCCTCGGTTGAATGGTGCGGCTTTGTGACCGATACCCGGCTGCTTTTACCTCGAGCGTGTGCGGTTTGGTGGACAGGCTCATTTTTCCCTGTATTTCCGCCAAGGGGTTGCCATCAAGCGTAACAACAGCGTCCGGTGGTGTGATAAGCAGGAAAATGTCGCCTTTTTCCCGATCCAGGGTAAGCGCGGACTGCCTTTTTTCTCCCGGAGAAAGCGTGATGGTGGTTCTGGCCGGAAGAAATCCTGCTGAAGAGACAACGACCTCATGTTCTTTATCAGGCGCAATGTCCACGGTGAGCGGTGTTGAACCCTTGTATTCTCCGTTAATCCGGACGGTTGCCTGTTCCGGTTTGCTCGTAAGGGTTAACTGCCCCGGCAGTGGCTGCAGGGAAAGGTGGTGCTCATCACTCCTGCCGGCACTGACCGTTATTGTTGTCTGGTAATCGACAAACAGGTTACTGGTCAACAGCAGTGCATGGCTGCCGCTCAAGAGATCAAGGGTCAGCGGTGTGGCGCCGACGGGCTTGTCATCGATGGCAACCGCCGCCCCTGTTGGCTCGGAGGTTATGGTAACCCCTGCCCAGTCCGGTTGGAGGGTTGCCTGTTGATCCTGGCTTTTGCCCATCCCTTCGATTTCTATATCCGTGACGTAGGGCTGGTAACGCTCCCGCGTGAGTCTGATCCGGTGCAATCCCGCACCGATCTCAAAACTGGCGGGAGGAGTCGTGCCAAGAAGCTGGTCATCGCTGTATACGGCGACGCCTCCAGGCGGATCGATCTTCAGGTTCAGTATTCCGGGAAGCTTCTCAAGTGTTGCCGAGAAAAGGCTGTCACCGCCTTCGGTGATGACCAGAGCTCTGGTGATGGGTGCATAACCATCTTTCGTAAGTGCTATCGTGTATGAGCCGGGTAGACCGAGAAAGCGGGAACCGAATTTGATTGGAGGGGGAAATCCGCTAAAGGAAATGTTGTCCGGTTCCGGAGAAATATTCAGCTGCAGTGGCCGTGCGGAGAGGACAAAAAAAACAGCACAGCCGAGCAGCAGGGAGAGCAGCACGACCAGAGCCATTGCGCCCTTCCTCTGCCTGTCGGTAAAACGCTTTGCAGCCACCGCCACAGGAATGTGGTTACCGCCGTCCTGAGTGGTCAGATGCTGCGGCGGAGGGTGGGACGGTGGCTGCAGAACCTCGGGCAGTGCTGACTCCTTGATGATTTCGCTTACACTGATGATAACACGATCACCGCTTAACCGGTAGCGCACAAGAAAGTGAGCGAGGCGAATGGTGTCATGGGACTTCAACCAGGTGGAGGAGCCGAGATAGTGATCGTTGTGGAACAGAGGCTCGCTGTCGCTGCCGGCAGGCTGGATGTAGAAGTGCCCCTGCTCCTGGGCGATGTACGCACAAAGCGGCTCGACCCCCGGCAGGCGAATCTGGGCGTCTGGTCCCGACCCGATGGTTATCGGCAGATCGGCTTCGGTGAAAGGTTGTTCACTGCCGTCTTGCTGCTGGATGATGAT
>JAHEMX010000166.1 GCA_024643445.1 Desulfobulbaceae bacterium
TTTTTTCCAGTACCGAAAGTGCTGTATCGAAATCACGCATCGCCTGCTCGACTTTTTCCGGCGATACCACATATACCCGATGGATTACTCTGCGCAGATAGGGGTAGGTGATCCTGAAAATAAGCTGCTTGTAGAGCGGCATTGGATAAGTAAAACAGTGACAGAGAAAAGCGGGATGATCAAGCAGCCAATAATAAAGGATCTGGCGGATGCTCTCTCCCAGCCGCCGATCCATTTCCTGCTCAATAGCCAGACTGGCCTGTCGCATTTCCGGATCCGCCGGCGTCAACTGACGCTGAGGATAGTTTCTGTCAAGATAGTCAATAATGGCGCCGGATCCCTGCACGACGTCAGGGTGATGCAGTAATAAGGGGACAGATGTTTTCGGCGCGTGTTTCCGTACGGTTTTAACGTGAAATCCCGGCAATAACGCTATTGGCTGAAATGCCAGCCCCTTGTAATCAAGAGCCCAGCGGGCTTTCTCGCAAAAATGCGAGTGGGGAAATTCGAGCAGTTTCATTGCAGTTTTCCGGGGTGAGTTTCAGGGGTGATTGATACTGCCCGTTTGCAACCGGAGATGGGCAGCAGTCCTGCATCACCTCTTGTGGGAGCGGTTTCTCAGGAGTTGACTCCACGCGCCTTGAAAAAGGTGTAGCAGAAGACGCCATCGTCCTCCGTGGTCCGGTAGAGGGCCCTGATTCCCTCATCAAAACGCCCCTTTCCCATGAGTCCGGCCTCGATTGAGGCTTCCCGCGCCCCTTCAATCATTGCAGTGAAGGTGTTTTTTATGAAACCCTCAACAAGTTGAGGCCTGCTGGCATCGGCATAGACCACTCGCGGAGACACTTCAACACCGCTGAAACCGGCACCCTTGAGCAACGGATATAACTGCCGGCCGATAGCGGCATTGCCGCCTGCCCGTTTCTGCAGCTCTACCTGGCAGGCAATGACCTGGTGCGCGGCAGCATTGTCCGGATGAAGTTTCCCGCTCTGTGTATCCGTGAACATATGCCATTCTCATACGCTGCCTTTTGGGTTTGGCCCTTTACTCTCTGTCATCCATTCTCCAGGATCTCATCCAGCAGTTCTGCAGCGCTCCTGACAAAGCGGGGGCAGGCCGTCCGGAAAAGATCTTTCTGTCTGGCGGTCTCCAGCCCGCTGGCACTGCTGATGTCACAGCCCAGCAGATCCCTGCAGTTCAAAGAGCCGTTATCTGCTGTGAAACGGTGGTTAAAGTCGCTCATCGCCTCATAGACCGGCTTGCGCCCTTCCAGTTTCCCACAATCCTCTCCGCTGAACTTCAGTCCCATTACCATATAGGCAGCGATGACCGAACCGCAGGTCGAACCGATGCGCATCCCACCGGCAAATCCTGCAGCAAGTTTTAATGCCTGTTCCCGGCCGAGATCGAAAAGCTCACCATATTCAGCTAAAATTGCCTGTGAACAGGCATATCCTGCCAGAAAATTCTCGACCGCCTTTGCTGGTTTCTGCATCTCAGTAGATCCTTATCTTTCATTGAACAGCCTATTGATCCTGCTTCCGTACAGCAACATCCTTGCAGGGCTTCCGCTCCAGATGAGCCTCAATCCCCGGTACGGGGAGGCCTGGGCCGACCTTCGCTAAACCATATGTTATCAGTTTCTCAGCAGTGATATGAAATAAGAGGGAAGCTTGGCTTCAAAGGTCATCGGCTGTTTTGTCCTGGGATGTTTGATGGTGACGGAGACCGCATGGAGCATAAGTCGTTTTACACCCGGGTCCTTTACTCCATATTTTTTATCACCGAGAACCGGAAATCCCTGCTCGGCAAAATGGACCCGTATCTGGTTCTTTCTTCCGGTGAGCAGGTCTATCTCGAGAAGACTTGCCTCTCTGCCTTCCTTGAGCACTTTATAACCGGTTTTAGCCAGTTTACCCTTGGTGGAATCGTTGACGGAATACATTTTGTGGACACTGTTCTCTGCCAGATAGGAAGAGATAACACCTTGTTTCTGCGGCAATCTCCCCTGAACGATGGCAAGATACTTTTTGTCGAAATTCGGCCACTCTTCCTGCAGGTAATCTTTTGCCTTTTCATTTTTTGCAAAGACGAGCACCCCGGAAGTGTCCCGATCAAGACGATGTACGACAAACACCCGGTTTTTCGATTTCTGATTTCCCTTTTTCACATAGCTGTTGAGCAGATAGAAGGCCGTGTTATCTTTGATCCTGTCGGTACTCACCGTTAAAAGGCCGCTCCTCTTGTCGACGACCAGCAGGTCATGGTCTTCATAGAGGATGGCAAGACCCCGCGGGTGATATCTTTTCGGGGAACTTTTAAACTGTTTCTGGGTTTCCTGCATATGATGGGATCTCCTTAACACCAAAAGAACAACCCCCTGGCGCGAGATGCTCCAGGGGGTTGCCACTTCATTGCTGATCGCGTCCGGAACTAATTCTTTTCCATATACGGGCCGAGGATCATGTCTTTGTAACCGAGCCCGGCCGGTATTCTTGGATAAAGGACTTCATCGACGTCGGTTACCACTTCGAGAAATGAAGGTCCCGTTGCATTGATCAGATCGTCCAGGGCCTGGGCCAGATCGGTCCGATCTTCAACCCGCTGATGAAAGGTGAAACCCATCTCTTTGGCAACATTGGCAAAACTGACGGAGGTGATCTTCTTGGTGCCGACATGTGCGCCCTTGTAGAGAATGTCCTGGATATTCCGCACCATACAGTCGCCATGATTGTTCAGCATCAGCACCTTGACCGGAAGATTGTACTTGCCGATGGTATAGAGCTCACCAAAGTTCATCAACAAACTTCCGTCACCGTCTATGGCAATGACCTTTGCCTCCGGGTTGGCGTAATGGGTGCCGATTGCCGTCGGAACGGCAAAACCCATAGTGCCATAACCTCCTGAGGTAATGAAACATTTAGGTTTAAGCGTGATCAGGTACTGGGCGGCAAACATCTGATGATTGCCGACACCGGTGGTTATTTTGGTGTTTTCAGTAAGACGATCCGAGAGCAGTTCCATAACTTCAGACTGTTGGATGGCTGCCGCTTTACGGTTGAAATTCAGTTTGTTATCCATCTTCAGCTGTCGCGTATGCTGCTGCCACTCACCGATATCCAGTTGAATATCGTGCTTTTCTGCATACCGCAGCAGGTCCCTCAGGGCCGTTTCCGCCTTGCCGATAAAGGAAAATTTCGGATTACGGGAGAAACGCACTTCCTGTACCTTGGCCGGGTTGATGTCGAAATAGGCAATCTCCGCCTCCAGGCCCGACTCACCAACCTTCTGTGAAACACGATCATCCCAGCGAATACCGAAGGCCACGAAGAGATCAGTATCCTGGATCGCCATATTGGCGGCGGGAACACCGAACATACCCAGCATGCCGAGGGCCCAGTCCGCCTTTTCGTTCAGGATGCCCTTGCCCATCAGGCTCCAGATTGACGGTACCTTATAGCGCCGGTTAAAGGTCCGGATCAGCTCACTGGCTTCCGGTGAATTAAGGCCGCCGCCGATGTAGAGAAGCGGACGTTTTGATTTTTTCAGCATGTCAAAGAACTGCTTGCACTGGTTCTGGCCGAGGTGGTGTTCCTCGTCATATTTATAGTGGAAACGGGCGACGTCAATGTCCCGATAGACCCCTTCCATCTTCTGGATATCCATCGGAAAATCTATGACGACCGGACCCGGTTTGCCTGATTTCGCCAGATAGTATGCATCCTTGATGACCTCTTCGACATCCTGCAACTCGTTGATGAGGATGACCTTTTTGGCAGCATCGGCGAATACGGACGCGACATTGATGGTCTGAAACACATCAGTGCCGAGATTATTCTGCGCCACCTGTCCGGCAAAGACCAGCAGGGGGATAGAATCGGCATTGGCATCGGCCACCGCCGTCAGGGTATTGGTGATCGCCGGTCCCGACGTGACCACGGCCACGCCCACCTTGTCGCTTGACCGCGAGATGCCCCCGGCGGCAAACGCACATGACTGCTCATTGGCCCCGACTATTATCTCAATACCGGCCTCATCAATGGCATGAAATGCCGGTAGTATAGTGGCGCCGGAAAATCCGAAAACCCGGGTAACACCCAGGTCGACGAGACACTTTGCCAGGATCTGGGCATTATTCATATCTTCCTCCTCTACTGCCTGTTTTCCATGTTATTGAACTCCCACCGCATCGTGGGATTGAAGAATATAACATACTATGCGCATTGATACGAACGCTTCAACTCGTTTTTTTTCTCGTCCGGAACGAGCCGCTACCATGCGTCGGTAGTTATCAGTTCCTATCATGTCGGGGAGCATCAGCCGGATCGCAGGTATGATACTGAAATAGCAGCGATAAAACAGGATCTTCAACCTTTGTTCTCAAGCAGGAAAGAGCCGCTTGCCTGCTGTCTGCCTTACCGGCGGAAGACCGCCTGAAATCTAGCGGCTCTTGATAAAGCGGGCTATCCGCCGAACACCTTCAGCCATGTTCTCGATCCCGTTTGTATAGGCAAAGCGGATATGCTGCTCCGGGCGGTTACTGCCGAAGTCCTTGCCCGGTGTAATGGCAACTCCTTCCGCTTCAAGCAGGTCATAGGCGAAACGGAAGCTGTCATCGGTCAGACCGGAAGAATTGGCGTAGAGATAAAAAGCCCCCTGGGGCACGGCTGCAAATTCAAACCCTATATCCTGCAAAGCCGGCAGCAGAAAATCCCGACGCTGCTGGAATGCATGACGACGCTGCTCGAGGATCTCAATGCAGTCGGGACTGAAGGCCTGCAAGGCGGCGTATTGGGACGGCGCAGAGCAGGAGAGGAATATATTCTGGGAAAGGCAGTCGAGACTGTCCAGATACTCTTCGGGAGCGACAACCCAGCCAAGACGCCAGCCGGTCATGCCAAAATATTTCGAGAAGCTGTTCAAGACAAAAATGTCGTCAGCTATAGCAAGCGCGGTATAGCCATCCATGCCATAAATAAGACCCTGATAGATCTCGTCGACAATCAGACTGCCGCCCCGGGATTTTACGACCCCGTGGATCCGTTCCATCTCTTCACGGGAGATCAGGGTTCCGGTGGGGTTGGACGGCGTTGCAAGCAGAACCGCCCTGGTCGACTCGGTCCAGGCAGCTTCCACCAGCTCTGCCGTGAGCTGGTAGCCGGTGTCCGGTCCGACGTGCAGCGGAAGTGGCTGTCCCGAAACAAATTCGACAAAATTCTTGTTGCAGGGATAGCCCGGATCTGTCATCAGCACCTGCTCACCGGGGTTTATCAGAATACCCATAATCAACTGCAGCGCGCCGGATGCGCCCGGCGTCACGATAATTCGGCGCGGATCAACCGACACCCCAAAGCGTTCTTGATAATGTGCGCTGATCACCCGCCTCAGCTCGGGGATTCCCGAGGCGGCCGTGTAACCGGTATGCCCCGCGTCAAGCGCGGCTTTGCCTGCCGCGATGACCTGCGGCGGCGTGGTAAAATCCGGTTCACCGACTTCCATATGGATGACGCTGCGGCCCCGGGCCTCGAGTTCTTTCGCCCGGGCCAGCAGGTCCATGACATAGAAGGGAACAATCCGCTCCATGCGTCGGGCAATCTTCTTTTCGATCATGAATAATCCTGTGTTGATCAGCGTTTCAGGCGATCACGTCATAGCGGTGGCTGTCATCAAGCTCGCGATAGAGGGCAAGGACGCCGGAACGGGTCAGTTTTCTCATACCAAGAGGACGAAGAAGCTTCACCATTGCATCAATTTTGTCCTCGGTTCCCGTGACTTCAACCATGTAGGAGTCAGTACCGGCATTGACGATCTTGGCATGGAAAATCTCAACAATCTGGATCAGTTCAGTCCGGTTCTCAGGCGTCAGCTCGATGCTGATCAACGCCATCTCCCGCTTCACCGCCCGATCCTCGTTGGTCATATCCCTGAGCTTGATGACGTCTATCAGCCGGTTGATCTGTTTCTGGATATCTATATACTGATCGGCGGTCGCCTTGGTTTTTATGGTAATGCGGGAAATACCGGGATCATGCGTTGGAGCGCCGCAGATGCTCTCCATGTTATAGCCCCTGCCGGAAAAAAGTCCGGTGACCCGTGAGGTGACCCCCGGTTTGTTTGCCACCAGCATCGTCAGTACGTATGATTGTTCTTCCATGCCCATCTCCTCAAGCGATAAGTTGCCTTATTTCAACGTAATTATGAATGCATACCAGTCCATGGCCGGCGCCGGACTATCTCATCGGACTGCCGAGGACCGCCTCAAGTCAACCGGCAGTTCGCGCCAGCAGCGACCAGAGGTCTCATTTATAATAGGAATCGATGAAAATTGACAACTGAAATTGAACAGAAGCGGGCGCGAGATCAGCTTGAGGTGGTTTTCTTGCCGGACAAGCCGTTTTGACGGTCCTGGCGAAGGGCGATATCTTTTTCCTTGGCCTTCTTTTCGGCCTCGGGGTTGCCAGCCACCCTGAGCGTCCGGGGGACGGCCCTGTCAACCTTGGCCGTACAGGGCTCGCACACCTCGCGCGGGCAATCGGTAAGCTCCCAGCAGGGGGCAAAGCGCAGAAGTTTCTTGATTCCCGGTATGGAGATGCCTTCCTCATGGATCATGTTACGGATACAGCCGATCCAGGTGATATCATTCTGGGAAAAATAACGCCGGTTCCCCTTGCGGGACGGCTTGATCAACCCTTCATCCTCGTAGATCCTGAGCGTTCGCGGATGGACATTGAGGATCTGTGCGGCGACACCAATCGAGTAAACCGGCGTGGTCGGGGTAATAGGCTGTATTTCCACTTTTTTCCTGGTTCTCATAGTTTCTCCGGGTCACAATCTACACAGTGGCAGCCGGAATGACAAGGAGGGATTTCCTCCCGGCCTTCCCTGCAGACATGAGGCAGGAAGACCGGGGAAGGGGTTTGCATGTTTCTCCGCACTGGCCGATTTTAATGATCCTCGGCAAGATGCCCCCGAAACAGTTTCTCACCGGCCAGGAAGAGGAAGCCGCAGAAACCGATGCCGCCAAGGGTGATAAGGATTTCATGCGCAGTCGGCAGATAATGGAACAGTTCAGGATAATCTACCAGTCCCATGCCGTGATAATGCGGCACCAGTTGGCCGACAATCACCAGGTCATAGCGCATGAAGAAAATACCTATCATGCCGGCAACAGAAGCTACAAACAAGGTCTTCATATTCCTGCCGCGGACAGCCATGATCAGCGTGAACGGGATAAACAGACCAAGCGCTATCTCACCAAACCAGAAATTTATTGAATAAGGTCCGGCAAGCAGGGCCATCATGGCGGCGTATTTGCCGGGAGGGTTCCCGGTAATACCGGTAATCATCTTCCAACTGGTAAAAAACAGGATAACGGCCATCATCAGCGCACCAAGTTTGGCAACACCTTCAAGTGACTTTTTTATGTCCTCGCTCATCTGCCAGTTATTGGCCCGATAGGCAAGGTAGGTGAAGAAGATAATGGCCACACAGCCTGACATTGCCGCCGAGGTAATGAAATAAATGGGCATGTAAGGGCCATGCCAGAACTCCCTGGCCCCAAGCAGACCAAAGACCGCCCCGAGGTTGGAATGGGCTACAATACCGGTTAACAAC
>JAHEMX010000167.1 GCA_024643445.1 Desulfobulbaceae bacterium
AGACCATCAGGGTGCCGGTCACTATCAGCATCACACAGACGAGCAGAACAGAGTCAAACAGATGCTCGAGCCGGTCTTTGAGGGTCAAGCCGACAATGACCGCCGGTATGGTGGCAATGACAATATAACAATCCCACAGCAGATGATGACGGACATTGTCCGCCCGTGCCCCATTGAGCCATTGAATAGGCGCTGCAATCATGGCCAGAAGCTCTCTTCTGAACACCAGCAACACCGAGACAAGGGTACCAAGATGAAGCATCACATCAAAAACGATGGACTGATCCTGGAAGCCGAGAATATGGGAACCAAGCACCAGGTGCCCCGAACTTGAAACCGGCAGAAACTCGGTTGCCCCTTGCAGAAATCCGAGCAAAACGGCTTTAAGCAATTCCAACCGGCACCTCACCCTTCTTCCTGGAATGACGCTCCATCGACCCTCGTTTTGTGATGCTATCCCGAAAGCGGGAAATCTTCGTGAAATCGAAAAAAAAAGGTCGGCTGACCCTTGTCAACCGACCCTGCAACCTACAGAAAATCAGGTTTTCTGTCAATTAGCAACCTTCGACGCCACCTTTCTTCGGAGTGCTGATCTTCAATTTGTCACCAGCCTTAAGCTTGTCCGCATCCTCACAGGTCAGGGTAACCTTGTCGCCCTCGACGCCGTCAACAGTGCATTTCAGCTTGGCTGCAAAACCAAGACCCGCTGTTCCTGCGATAAAAAATAAAGCAACCAAGGCAGCCATAATTCTTTTCTTCATGATCAATCTCCCTTTTTCACTAATTATCGACTATACCGGAACCATGTCCCAGCACACAATACCTTTACTGATTATCTTCCCTGGACCGTATCCTAGCAGAAAATACACAGTAAATCCAGCCCCTATTTAAGTGAGAGCTAATATACCTGGTAACCAGGTATTTGTCAACAGTCCTTATTCGATAATCTGTTTTATATCACGTACAAGTACCGAATGAGCAACATATCCGGTATATTTTTTCACCACCGTTCCACTGCTGTTTACCAGAAACGAGGTGGGTATCCCGTAGACCCCGCCAAAATCCTTTGTGACGGACTCGTCAGCCATCATTACCGGGTAATTGATTCCCTTTTTTTCAATGAGGCTGCGTACCACATCCTTGTCCTGATCAACGGAGATGCCGATGACCGAAAACCCCTGCTTTTCATACTCCTCCTGCAACTCGATAAGGTTTGGTATCTCCTGAACACAAGGAGGACACCAGGTGGCAAAAAAGATAACCAGCAAGGATTTGTCTGCAAAGGACTTACTGGCGACCTGCTTACCCGTCAGGACATCTTCGAGCGAAAATGACGGCATTTTTTGGGCCGACCACGCAGGAGCAGCGCCAAACATTCCCGTCAAGAGGCAGGCCGATAGAAAAAGTGCGAAAAAATAGCTGTGTTTGCGCATGGTAATTTCCTTATAACTTTTGTATCTTTCAGATCAATGATACCGTTCCGTACCATATTATTCCATAGTAATGTATTAATGAATGGTGGCAAGTAAGGATTTGTTAAAATACTTGAAAAAGACTTCATCTTTGCTATCGTCCACCTTTCTTGGCCACCGGGAAGGCGAACAAACCGTTCTCGGAGTCTCGTCTGAAACAGTGACCGGACGCTAAAAAACGAAGGACTTACATTCTGGATTACAACATGAAATCACAAACAAAAAAAGCCCCCTGGCCGATCCTCATCAAACCGTGCTGTCTGTCTCTTTTACTTCTCTCGATGCTCTTTTCAGTGATGGTGCAGGCAGAAGTAATCGACCGGGTGGTAGCGGAGGTAAATGATGATATCATTACCCTATCCGACGTTGACGAGGAAGGGGCAACCGTTTACCAGAAAATCATCAAGGATGCACCGCCGGAGGAAAGAGAGTCAATCCTGATGCAGACCCAGCAGGAAGTGCTCAATGGTCTCATCGATAAATCCCTGATTACCCAGGAAGCTGCAAAGCAGGGTGTTACCGTTTCAGATGAAGAGCTTGACGCTGCCATTGAACAGATCATTGCCACGAATAATATCACCAGAGAGGTTTTTCTCGCACAACTGCAGGAAGACGGACTCAGCGAAAAAGTGTACCGAAGCAACCTGAGAAGCCAGATCTATCAGAACAAACTGGTGAGCAGAGAAGTGCGATCAAAAATTATTATCACCGAGGACATGATACTCGACTTCTATGATACCAAATACACAAGCCAGGTGAACGAAGGGAGTTATTATCTGCTGCAGATCGGTACGAGCTGGGAAAAAGGAAAGGAGAACAAGTCCGCCGAAGTACTGCCGGAAGACAGGGCCGAAGCACTGAAAAAGGCGGAACGCATCCAGAAGCTGGCAAAAAGCGGACAGGATTTCAGGGACTTAGCTCGCCGTTTTTCAGATCTTCCATCAGCCCGGGATGGCGGTGACATCGGCGTGTTCGATGAAGATGAGATGGCCGATTATATGAAAAGCGCCGTCAAATCACTCAAGGCCGGCGAAATAAGCCCGATTGTTGAAACTCCTGTCGGTTATCAATTTTTTATGGTTCTCTCCAATAAGGAGGGGGGAATAGTTATGCGGGCACCCTACGACACGGTAAAAGAGGAGATACGGGATCGACTGTTCAGAGAGGCCATGCAGAAGGAATTTAAGGACTGGATAAAAGGTATAAGAGATCGGGCCTACATCAGAAAACTATAAGAAACCTGATCGGACAAAAACAGCACTCCGCGCTCAAACTGGATGCGGGCTGACAAAACAGAATGGGACCACGATATGGAAACTCGCCGCGCCGCGCCTAATCATGAAACCGTAGGGGAGCTTTTTAGAAAACTGCGCATGGAGAGGTCTCTGGAAATAACAGATATCGCCCAGGAGACAAGAATTCCCCCGGAGACGCTCCGGGCCATGGAGGCTGATGATTATTCAATGTTGCCGGCAAAGGCATTTGCCCGGGGATTCTACGGCCTTTATGCCAAACTGCTTGGTCTCAACCAGGAAGAAGTTGTACAGCGTTTTTCCGAGGAATATGCCCAGGACTCTCACGGTCGAAACAAGGAGGATGCCTCTTCACAAAGCTGGGGAGAAGATAATATCAGCAGTATAGCAGAGCGTCCATCCCACACCGTCGGATCGATCATCAGTTTTTCTCTTGTGGTCATCATTCTCGTGGGAGCCGGCATCAGCTGGTACGCCGGCTACAATCCCGCCAAACAGATCAGCAACTGGCTCAGAGGTTTCCAGGAAACGGTCGAGGTGGTGAATGAACCGGCGACTCAGGCGAACCAGCAGGTCTCTCCGGCAGAACAGAGCACCCAGCAGGCACTGCCGCAGCTTCCAGAGCCGGTGGAAAAACCAGCCACGCAGGAGACTAAGTACCGTCTTGTCGCCGAATTCCAGCAGCCGGCAAACATTACCATCCGTCTTGACGACGCCGCACCTGAACAACTCAGTCTTCCTGCCGGAAGTATAGAGTCATGGCAGGCAGATCAGCACATTGTCCTGGAACTGCCGATTGATGCCCCGGTGCGCCTCTACCTTAACGGTATCATTGTCCCGCTGCCGCCTGCCGTTGATGGCAAGATCATTGTCTCGATACCGGAATATTTTCGCGAATGAAATAATGGCAAGTGTTCGTGCCAACCTGCCGGCAGTTGTTCTGGATTCTTACGACCATGGCGAAGCAGATAAAATCGTCACGTTTTTCTGCCAGGGTATAGGCAGACTGACCACCATTGCCAAGGGTGCGCATCGGAGCAAGAAACGATTTGTTAACAAACTGGAGCTGTTTTCATTCCTGCAAATCTCCTATTCGCGTTCCGCGCCCGGCAATCTGGCTGTTATTACCGAAGCGGAACTGGTGAACCCCTTTTTGAGCCTGCGCTCAAACCTGTCCCGCTACCACGCCGCTTCAATCCTGAGGGAGTTCATCCTGCTGGTCACCAGTGAAAAGCTCAACGATGATCATCTCTTCCAGCTCTCTCTCTGGGCGCTGCATGCACTGGACACCGGGGTGGATCAGAAAACGGTGCTGGCTCTGTTTCTCATCAAGCTCTATGACGTTATCGGCTACCGGCCGGATTTTCTGCAATGCCGGAGTTGCGGCAAACACTACCCGGCGCAGGCCCCTGCTGTTTTCAGCCCTCGGGCCGGAGGTCTTCTGTGCTCGAGCTGTCTGCCAGACCATGACCACTCCGGTCGGCAGCTGAGTCCGGGTACGATACAGATGATTATTTCCGTTCAGCAACAACCACTGGCCAGGCTCAATCGGATCAAGCCGAGCACGGTCAATCTCCGTGAAACCCTGGACTGTCTTTACCGCTATGGCCGTCATTTGTTCCAGAAGGATATCCACTCCTGGAAATGGCTTGGTAGCAGTTGAACGGCTTGCCGCTCCGCCAATGACCCGACGAACATGAGCAAAAGCGAACCATACGGGGACGCGGACACAAAGAAATGTCTGTTACGATACGCTCAGAGATAACAAACTCGTAAATAGTCTCGTTTTGCGATGGTTAGGGAAAAAAAAGATTATAAGCGAGGCGTAAAATTTTTCTGTTACTTCGGCATACTCAGGTACGTCGTGATGATATAAAAATTGCAACAACGAAGCAGATGAAGCGTTTTTACGACGCCATCAGAGATAACGGATCTCTCCGCTGTATTCGGTTATCTCCGAACCATCCTCCAGGACCAGCTGTAAGCCGCCATCTTCTGTGATTGAGGACACGGTAGCCCGGTACTGCGGACTCGCCATGACATCAAAACCGAAGAGTACCCTTTTGCCGGGAGAATCACTCAGTTCCCGCCATCTTCTGATAAGTGGATGGCCGGAGCCGTTGGGGGTGAGGTCCGGCAGGAGTGCTTCTTCGTAGTAATGGAGCAAACCGATATTCCAGCTCAGTTTTGCCAGGAAACAATAGGTGAAGGTTTCCAGGTCAACCGGCCGACCGAGATGGCGTCCCAGTGAGGTGGCAGTTGCCTGGATTTCTTCCGGAAACTGCTCATTGTTGACGTTGATGCCAAAGCCGATCAGACAATACTCCTCCCGTGACCGGGCACCGGTAAGGCTCTCCGCCAGAAAGCCGCCGACCTTCGAGCCACCGATCAGCACATCATTAATCCAGCGGATGACAGCATCCTGCGCACCGCTTTCACGCACCGCCTCGCAACCGGCAATGCCGGCAGCAACGGGCAAGAGCAGGCGGGATCGCGGCAGCAGTGTGTTCACATAGATAGTTGAACCCCACAAGCCCCCTTGCGGAGCGTGCCAGTGCCTTGTAAAACGGCCTTTTGAGCCGGTCAGGCGGTCTGCCAGAATGGTCGTGCCGCTGACAACCGACTTATCCGCCCGTTCAATTGCCGAAATATGGGAGCGTGCCTGCAGCATGGTCCGGTGCAGTTCGGCGTGATGCTCCAGAACCGAGCCGATTCCCGCGCCGAAACGCAAAATGAGGCTCGCTTCCGGCTCAGGCCAAACATTTGTCCGAACGGGTAATTCAACATCTTTGATATAGGATCTGAGGCGGGATGCACTGAGTCTGGAATTCATGCCGGTATGACTTAGGTGCGCGATTTAAATGGTATTGACAGGCAGCCTGCGGGTACAAGAGTGCTGTGCGGATACGGTTACATGCCGCTGTAGAGACTATCCCACTCGGCCTTGACGCGAGTGATAACCTTCTGGATCATCGGCAGGGTGTCCTCGTCACAGATGCCGACGAGCGGCTCGCCCTGGGCTATGGACACACCCGGTTTAAAATAGATCGAATGGATAACCCCCTCCTGCCCAGTATAATAGACGGGAGTGTCACGCTTCATCAGTGACATGGTGAAGATTTCGTCACCCTGCCGTATCGTCACCGCACGGGAGCCCTTCTTCTCAATACGAGACTGTATATCCAATGAAAAGAAATACTTTGCCTTTTCCGGTGCCACAAAAAGGTAGAGCACTTCCTTCAGGATGTTCTCAATAATTTCTTTTTTCTTCAGGGGATAGCGGATCGTTATCAGTTTCTCACCGGCTTCAACAAACTGCCCGTCCCGTTCCACCTCTATTTTTGAGACTATACCGGTTATCGGCGCGTTAACAACCCTCCGGTTACGCTCACGGGTGATCTGAAATAACGGGGTTCCGGGAATATGGTTCCACTCCCCGCCGACGCCATCCACCGCTGTTCCCTTGTCAAGCTTGAAATTGACAACGCCGGTATGGGGAGCGCAGATATCCACATAAGCGTAAGGGTCCATGCGATACTTCCCCAGTATTTCATCAAAATCGATATCACTAGACATGGTCTGTATCCTGTTTCTTCTTCCTCTGTTACCCGTCTCGATGAGCCGGGTCGGTCAGGTCGTGTCCGCCTGCCGGTCACGGTCTAATGCCCGGCGGCGTGCTCGGCCGAGGCAACAACCGGTGCCGCTGGACTGGTATCAATAACCCGGCACCTGATACTATCCGGGGTAACCCGGTGAGAGATGAAGCGTTTATCCTGCAGTTCAAAGTTGTGAGACGTTTCTGCCGCAAGAGAAGCGTAAATAACCCATTTCCCGCTGCCCCAACGCTCACCCGACCGGTCCTGCAGATCGCAATAGATAACGGTATCACGCAGCGACGCACCACTCTTGCTGGTGAGGGTAAAATCTGCCTGTACCTGCCTGGTAACCCGGTTGATTTCAAAACGGTACGCGTCCAGTGACACCAGTTCGGCCCGAGGGCTGGCCTGCACCTCGGGATTAATCATAGTAACCAGGTCAGCGGCCTCGCTCACCCGCTTTACGGCAAAACCGATAGCAAGAAAAATGAGGATGCACAGAAATATATTGGCCCACCACTGCAACATCTTCTCCCTTTTCGCCTGACCGACAGTCTCATCCGCCATGTTACTTTCCTTTTTTGAGGTTGTGGTTTATACTTGCATCTCTACCCGATGGCAAGCCAATTTTCCACTATCAGTGTTCTCCAGAAGAACCGGTTGCCAGCACATCAGCCTGGATCACGCACCAGTCTGATCAAAAGATTCACTACGCATTTTTGCCGGTATCATATACCATTTATTCCGATGGAACACCACCGCACAAACATTACTCATTATTTGCCCGGACCCCAATGAAGAATTTCGTTCGCCGGTTTCTCGCCGGCTTCCTTGGGTTTTCAGCACTTGCCGTCATTTTCTTCTTCTTTATTCCGGCGATGCTCGACAACTGGGCCATTCCGCTGCTGCTTAAAAGAATGTCTCTTGAAAATCAGCACGCTCAGGTTACCACACTGACACCCTTTGCGCTCACCGGCACGATCAGTGTTGCAGAAAATGATGTCCCGACACTTTCCGTGCCGCGTTTTGAAATCCTTTACACACCCTCATCCCTGTTAAAAAGACGCATGACCGCCGCGGTTCTTGACCACGCCACCCTGCATCTCAGCAGGCAGGATGGCCGGATTTACCTGCACGGTATCGCCCCGTCCCCCGGTGGCCCGGGAACACCGATCAGCAGTGCCTGGAAGGAGCTCCCCTTCAGGCTTGACACGCTTGTTTTGAAGGAGTGCAGCGTGGTCCTGCATGAACCTGGCAAGCCTGACAGCAGAATAACCGTCAGCGC
>JAHEMX010000663.1 GCA_024643445.1 Desulfobulbaceae bacterium
CTGCTGCCGGCAGTCTCAGTCGTGCTCGCCGGAAGCCGAAACAATAAAATGATCGCGCTGCTCTCCGAGCCATTTTTCCAGGTCCGCCTCGACGGCGAGCCACTGACCCTGCCCTTTAATCTTGAAAACGGGAAGACTTAACTCCTTGATGCAAAAAGGCAGTTCGCTCATCTCGACTCCTATCGCCGCACAAATTTCTATCGAGCCGCGGTAAACCAGTGGTTTTCTAGCTGTTACCATTTTTCAGCCCTCGCTTATGTGATTTTGCTTCCGGACCGAAGTGCCGGATTAAGCCCTGCACCTCTTGCGCATTGATCAATAGTGCTTTTTGATTATGGTTTCAACGACAGGAGCAATCATAGGCTATACACCTTCAGGCGAAAATTCACATGAAAAAGACAGATACATACCAGGGCTTTGAACAGGGCCCCATCCGCCCCCCCAGCGAGGCGAACAGCCTGCTCATCCGTATCACCCGTAACTGCCCATGGAACCGCTGCACGTTCTGCCCGGTTTACAAGGGCAGTACCTTCAGCCTCCGGCCGGTGGAACATGTGCTGCAGGATATCGACCTGGTTCACTTTTATGTTACAGCGATCCTGAACGACCAGCAGTCTGGTACCCCCTCTGCAAGAAGGGATTATATGAGCTTGTCTCCCCCTTTTTCCGAAGGCGGAAAAGGTGACATGCTCGCACTCCATGCGGCCTATAACTTTGTGGCCAACGGGATGAGATCCGTTTTCATCCAGGACGGCAACAGCCTGATTATCAAGCCGGTCGATATTGTTCGTATTCTCAGGCATATCAAAGACGCATTTCCGGCCGTAGAACGGATAACTTCCTACGCCCGTTCCCACACGATCGCCCACATCAGCGACGAGAACCTGCAGCACATGGCCGATGCCGGGCTCAACCGGATCCATATCGGCATGGAATCGGGTTCAGACCAGGTCCTGGGAAAAGTAAAAAAGGGCGCGGACAAAGCGACACAGATACGGGCCGGCCAAAAAGTAAAACGGGCCGGCATCGAGTTATCCGAATATTATATGCCGGGACTCGGGGGCAGGCCGTTAGCCAGGGAACATGCACTCGAATCAGCCGATGCGCTGAACCGGATCAATCCCGATTTCATCCGCCTGCGCACCCTTGCGCTCCCGGCCGATGCACCTCTTACCAAAGCGTTTGAGGCGGGTGAATTCCAGAAGATGGGAGAAATTGAAACCGCCCGGGAATTGCTCATCTTTCTTGAAGCGCTCGAAGGAATCACCAGTACGATCAAAAGTGATCATGTCCTGAACCTGTTCCAGGAGGTCGAGGGCGTCCTGCCGGCTGATAAAGAGCGCATGACCGCACCGATCAAAAGTTTTTTGCAGCTCAGTCCTGAAGAGCAGATGGTATTCTGTATCGGCAGGCGCACGCATTGTATGGCACGGCTCTCGGATCTGAAAAACCGAAGATTGTACGATTATGCTCACCGGGCCTGCCTCGAAATCGGTGCAACCCCTGACAGCCTTGATGAGGTCGTGGAAAAAATTATTAAGCAGTTTATCTAACCCCGCCATCACCACGACCTTTCGAACGAAAGCAACCCCAGCGTCCGGCAGAGATCGGCGCCCCCTATCCCTCCATAACTGCAGCTCACCGTAACATTTCACCTCTTGATCCGTCAGCCGGTCCAGCCGCTGCAAACGTTGCAGCCAAAGCCTTGTTCCCGTTGCAGCATTCACCGCTCCAGGCCGGCTCGTTATCGCATATTTTTAGTAAACACCCCGTAAGCGACCGGTAAAGCTCAGCAGTTGCTGGCAGTCTCTGACTATAAGCCTTACCGTGTCAGTCAAACAATGGTATTGTTATCCCCTATCCAAGAGATTGTGACCTGCGGAGGGACTATGGAGCATCGTGTCACGTTCCTGCCGGACGATATCACCGTTACTGTTCCTGATGGTGAAAACCTGCTGACAGCGGCCGCTGCAACCGGTGTCTATATCCATGCTTCATGCGGCGGGGATGGGCTCTGTCGGAAGTGCACGATAGAGCTCGTGGATGGCGAACTCAAGTCCCAGAGCCTGAACGGCCTTTCCCCGGAAGCGGTCGACAAA
>JAHEMX010000664.1 GCA_024643445.1 Desulfobulbaceae bacterium
GCGGCTATATCGACAAGTTTATCGGCGATTCGGTTTTGGCCGTTTTTGGTATGCCCCTGTCTCAGGAGGACCATAACAAACGCTGTATCAGGGCGGCCATCGCCATGCAGCAGGTATTGGCGCAAGCGGCCCGGGACGGCGGCAATATGCTGCTTGCCTCGGTCGGCATCGGCATAGCATCCGGGATTGTTCTCGCCGGCAATATCGGCTCTCCGGTCAAAATGGAATACACGGTCATTGGCGACAGTGTCAACGTGGCCTCGTATCTGAACAATCTCGCCGGTGCAGGAGAGATTATCATCGGCAGTGATGCTGAAAACAACCTGGAAGAGGGGTTCGATGTCGAACCTCTGGCACCGCAGAAAGTCAAAACCAGGGAAGAATTGGTAAATGTCTTTCGCATCACCGGTGTCAAACCTTGAAAAACCAATGTCTTGAGCGGATCAATCGACGTATCGGTTCCCATCCATTACCTGACTTTGCAACCATTCAGTCGAAAGCTTACCTTTGAAAGCAACGGCATAAACGCTATACTGATGTTTTGCGGTAAAAGCGCCGAATCATGAATCTGGTACGAGTGACCCACCCCACCTTATGAATGGTATTACTGCCTCCCGTCGCCACGCGCCACGATGCGCCTATAACCGGGCTAACCTGTTCCCTGCCGCTCCGGCCGTGATACAATTGATAAAACGATTACAGCTTGCCGCCTGCCTGATTCTGGTCCTGGCAGGACTTGCCGGGTGTGCCGATATATTGGGGGGAGAACGGACCACCTCCCGTGATGATGCCCTCGATATTCCCCTGCCCGCACAGGCCCAGCAGCGTGCCATCCAGAATGAGAAAGAAGATCAATACCTTGCCGCCCTCGCCTACTGGAAACATGCAGCGGGCGCAATAAACACCAGGATAACCGCTCTTTCGGCGCAGGTGAAAACCATAGCTGAGGAGCATGCGCAAAACGGGGTCGCCCTCTTTGAAGTGAGGAAAGGAGGAGAAGCATCTCGTGAATTCCTGGAAGCACTCAGATATGACCCGTCCAATGGTGTTGCCCTTGATTATCTGAAGAACAGGTACCAAGTCGGACGATATATTCCGTATACGGTGGAAAAGGATGATTCTTTTATAAAAATTGCCGAGAAAATCTATGGTTCATCGACCTATGATTTCGCCATCATTTTATTTTCCGATACCACCGATGAGGCAGATCTTGTGGCAGGCGCAACCCTGTCACTTGCTGCATTGGACTCGTTTCATTCCCCGGTTCTGCTTGATTACCGGAAGAATATCGGTATCGCTCGGAAATTATTCAAGTCAGAATCCTATGAAGAAGCCGTGCACCTTGGCATAGCGATACTGTAGGATAATCCGGGAGATGCCGAAGCGTCATACATTGTCAACATGTCGTTGCTGAGACACGCTGAAACATTGCAGGCCCAAAGCAGGTACAACGACGCAATAGCCGCTCTCAACCAGGTTACCCCGTCTTTTAAAAACGTCCAGAAAGACGTCGAGGAAATTCGTCAGCTACAGGAAGATCAGGCAGAAAAAGTGGATTTTCTGGCCAATGCTGAACTGTTCGAGCAGGGGAAAAAGCTCTACGCCGAGGGCAAATACCTGGAAGCGCTCGACGCATACCGTCGGATCCAGGGTTCTTATCAGGGATTGGACAAGGCTGTTCTGCGGGTATCGGAAAAGTTAAAAATGCAGGCGGAAATGCATTACAAGAACGGGGTGAAATTTTTTGTCGAAGAAGACCTGACCGCTGCTATTTCTGAATGGGAAACAGCTCTCCAGTTGGACCCTGGTAATAGTAACGCCCTGAACTCCATAGAAAAAGCACAGAATTTGCTCCAGAAAGTCAAAGAGATAAAGTAGTATTGGCCAGCCGTTCAGCGAAAGATGAACGGCAGCGGCGCTCAGCCTGTTACCATTTCCAAGTTGAGATATGGTATGGAAATCATAAAAGAAGCTCTCGACAAGGTTGTACCGGGAGAAAAATTTGCCCTCATCACCGTAATCAAGACGACGGGGTCAACTCCGAGAAAGGCCGGGGCCATGCTTGTCTGTGATCGGCAGGGACACCTTGTTG
>JAHEMX010000168.1 GCA_024643445.1 Desulfobulbaceae bacterium
TACGCATCGGCTACCCGACCGGTGTCAGGGGCAGGATAGAGGATGTGTACACTCCCCGCTGCACAACCGGGGTCGGGCTGGTCCTGTATGGCAGGGAGCATCAGCAGACAATTCATGGCAGGGACGGGGGTATGATGGTGAAGATGAAAGGCTGGTTCAAAAAGATGATGTAGATAGGACTTTTTTGTTTATGTGAGCGGATGGAGATGCTATGCTGAGGGGAGTAGAACATCGCTCATGTTTCCTATCTTAAATGCAGAGAATCAAAAGATATTGAAGGGAGATCAACATGCCGTTCCGAATGGCTGAGACGGAAGGTGTTGCGGTTGTAAAGGTAATCGGCATCGGTGGCGGTGGTGGTAATGCCATTAACACCATGGTGGAGCACCGGCTGCAGGGTGTCCAGTTCATCGTCGCCAATACTGACAAGCAGGCCCTGGACCAGTCCAAGGCGGATGTTTGTCTGCAGCTTGGTCCGAGCATAACCAAGGGGCTGGGTGCCGGTGCCGACCCTGAAACGGGTGCCCAGTCAGCCCATGAATCGATTGAGGAAATCAAGGAGCACCTCAGGGGCAGTGATATGGTTTTTATTACGGCCGGTCTTGGCGGGGGCACCGGTACCGGTGCGGCGCCGGTCGTGGCCCGGGTCAGCAAGGAAATGGGGGCCCTGACTGTTGCCGTTGTTACCAAACCCTTCAGCTTTGAAGGTAAACATCGAAAACGCAATGCCGAGGAGGGCTGGAAGGAACTGCACAAGTATGCTGATACGATCATCACCGTGCCGAATGACCGTCTGCTGAGCATGATGCAGAAAACGTCAAAACTCTCCGACATGCTGTCCCTGGCAGATACCGTGCTGCTCCAGGCGGTCAAGGGAATTACCGATTTGATCAATGTCCCCGGTCTGATAAATGCGGATTTTGCCGATCTGCGGACGGTCATGAAAGAGGTGGGGCCGGCGATCATGGGCTCGGCCTCGGCCATCGGCGAGAACCGGGCTACGGAGGCGGCCAAGCGGGCAATAGACAATCAGCTCCTGGAGGATGTCGGTATCGACGGTGCCAGGGGACTGCTGATTAATATCTCCGCCACGGAAGAAAGTTTCACCATGGCCGAATTCATGGAGGCCTCCGCCCTCATCCAGCAGAAGGTTGACGAGGATGCAAAAGTTGTTATCGGCGCACTCTATGACAACAGCCTTGGTGATGCTCTCCATGTGACGGTCATCGCAACCGGAGTCGGCGATCAGTCATCCAAGAAAGGGACCATTGCCCAGGTTGATGACCTGCCGCTCAGGCAGCAGCGGTCGGAGATCGATGCCCAGCAGAACTACCAGCCTGCGCCAGCCAACCGGCAGCAGCGAATTACCGTGCTGCCCGGCTCCAATTTTGATGCCTTTGATAACCTCGGTCCGGGACGCAGGGTAGATCCGGACGAGCGTGTACGTGCACGGGATGAGGCCTGGCGGGAGGACTATCTCGAAACGCCGACCTATCTTCGGAAAAAAGCAAACTGAGTGCGATGATCACCTCGGGGTTTCTTGAGCCGGAATAATCAGGACAGGCGTCGGAACGAAAGTACTGATCCCAGGAAACGCCTGCTTGAGCAGGAAAACGGTTATTATCTGAAAAAATGGACCGGCCGTCTGCCGGTGGCCCTTCTCTATCCCAATCATTATCAGGTCGGTATGTCGAGTCTTGGTTTCCAGCTCGTCTACCGGCTGCTCAACGAAAACGAGAACATCGTCTGTGAACGGCTGTTCCTCCCCGATCCCGGCGGAAAAATAGTCTCTGTTGAGTCGGGGAGACGACCCGAAGATTTTACCATTATCTTCATTTCGATCAGCTTCGAGCACGACTTTGTCAATCTGGCCGCATTTTTCCTGGCGGCAGGCCTTGAACCCCTGGCTTGCAATCGTCCGAAGCGGATAATCCCTGGCGCCCCCCTGGTTGTCTGCGGCGGCGTCGCCGCGTTCATGAACCCGGAACCCCTGGCTCCGTTCGTCGATCTGTTCGTCATCGGCGAAGCGGAACCGCTGCTGCCGCCGCTTCTTTCAACACTTGCAGCCGACGGGCTGGATGACCGGGCGTTACTTTTGGCCCGGCTTAACCGGCAGCACGATGGTTTCTATGCGCCACGGTTCTATGAGCCGCTCTATGACAGCGGGTCGATGTTTGCCGGCTACAAAGTGGAAAAAGGTTTTCCCGAACGTATAAAGAAACTCGTTTTAAAGAAGACTGATCATGCTGCCCATTCGGAACTGCTCACTCCTGAAACAGAATTCGCCGAGCTTTATTTAACCGAGCTTGGTCGCGGCTGTTCGCGTGGCTGCCGCTTCTGTGCCGCCGGTTTTATCTATCGCCCGCACCGATTGTGGGAACGGGAGGCGATCCTTCGCGGCCTGGATGATCGTCCGGGCAGGATCAAGCGGGTCGGGCTTCTCGGCATGGAGATGACCGACAATGAGACGTTGGAAGCAATTGCCGGGCGGATCAGCCGGGATCATTGTTCCCTGTCTTTTTCTTCATTGCGGGCAGACCGAATTTCTGCGGGTGTTCTGGCTCTTCTCTCGCAGAGCGGTCTGAAAAGTGTCGCCATTGCACCCGATGGCGCTTCAGAGCGATTGCGGCGTGTCATCAACAAGGGGTTGGAGGAGAAGGACCTGATCAGCGCAGCCCACCGTCTTGTTCAGGCCGGGCTTGCTAAACTGAAAATCTACCTGATGATCGGACTGCCGACGGAAACAGAAGAAGATCTGTTGGAATTCCTTGATCTTGTAGAGAAAATCCAGGCGGTGATAAAACCCCTTGGCCAGCAGCGCGGGCACCTTTGCGAACTTGCCATTTCAGTCAACAGCTTCGTGCCGAAACCGTGGACGCCGTTTCAGTATCATCCGTACGGTATAAGCGGTGCGACGAGCGGTCCAGGAAGTGAGGAAGCACAATTTTCCGGAAAGCTCGCGGTGAAAAAACTGAGAAGCAAGCTTGCACTGCTGAAAAAGGGACTTTCCGGCGTACCGAACACCCGGGTCAGTTTTGACAACCCGGATCACGTTCTCTTCCAGGCGGTATTGTCCCGGGGAGATCGAAGACTTGCTGCGGTATTGCTGAATATGGCCAGTTCGGGTATATCGTGGAAGCAGGCAATGAAGGAGCAGGGTCTCAGCGAAGCCTGGTATGCAACCAGGCTCTATTCTGCCGCCTCGGCGCTGCCCTGGACGATCATCGACCATTCGATTAAACAGTCCTATCTCTGGAAAGAATATTGCAAATCATTTGCTGCGAGGATCACGATCCCGTGTGACACCGTTTTATGCAGGAGATGCGGGGTGTGTCATGACTGAAAATAACGGAGTAGAAAACGGCGACGGTTTCAGTCGGCAGGAGAAGCTCGACGCCGGACTGAAACCCTTTACGCTGGTGAAATATTTTTCCTTCTCGGCGCTGGGTGTTATCCTGATCTTCACGCTCTTTCTCTCCTGGATCATCTCCAACCATGCCCGCAATGTCATGCTCAAGCAGAGTGAGGATTATTCTCTGCTGCTGGCCGGCAATCTCAATCAACAGGTATTCAGGCGCTTTGTCCTGCCCGCGGTCGTGCGCTACGGTCGCATCGCCCTGAGAAACCCTGAGCAGTTTGATTATCTCGACCGCATTGTCAGCGGGCTTGTTCAGGGCCTGGCTATTGATTCCGTAACAATCTATGATTCAAGCGAAAATGTCATTTCCTATTCAACGGTTCCGGAGCTTGTCGGGGTTCGCAATAAGGGCGGCATCGAATATGAGAAAGCCCTGGGAGGTGTTGCCAATTCCCGGTTCATCTACAGCGGTTCAATTCTGAGTCTGCTCTCGGCTCAGGCGAACGTAAGCTGCCAGTTGAAAACCTTTATCCCCTTCAGGCAGGTTAAGGAGGACGGGGAGGCCGGCGAATCGATCATGGGGGTTATTGAAATCGTCAAGGACCTCTCCAAGGATTACAATACTATTTTAAACCTGCAGAGTCGAATTATCCTCGTTTCCAGCGGGGTCATGACGGTCCTCTTTATCGTTCTGCGAACTATTGTTTCCCGGGCCGGCAGGATCATCGAGAAACGAACGCTGGAACGGCTGAAACTCGAGGAACAGCTCAATAACGCCGAACGTCTCGCCCAACTTGGCACCATGGTTGCAACGGTCTCCCATGAAATAAAGAGTCCTCTCGGTATTGTTCGATCCACTGCCGAGATTCTGAAGAAACGCATTCTCAAGGTGGCTCCGGGCAACGAAAATCTTGCCCAGATCATAGTCGATGAAACCAACCGTCTGAACAACATTGTTACGGAATTTCTCGATTTCGCCCGTCCTCAGAAACTGAAAATGGAAAAGCGCGATCTGCACGAGATCCTGGAGCGGGCAATCGGTTTTGTTCAGCCCCTGGCTGACCAGGGAAATGTTGTTATGCAGATCGCTCTTTATCCCAAGCCGTTGACCAGAGTTGTTGATGAGGGCATGCTTTACCGGGTCTTTCTCAATGTCCTGATCAATGGCATACAGGCAATGCCTGAGGGTGGGACTTTAAAGGTAACCACTGATCTGACCGCTAACCACAAGGCGCGTATCTCGTTTTCAGACACCGGTAGCGGCATGTCTGCTGAAAAAACCGCACAGATTTTTCAGCCGTTCTTCACGGACAAACACAAGGGAACAGGACTTGGCCTGGCGATAGTACGAAACTGTGTTGAAAGACATAATGGCGAGGTCCTGGTTGACAGCAAGGAAAATGAAGGATCAACATTTACGATCATCCTCCCCTGATCATCCACGTTTTATTGTAGAAGAGCTGAGTTACGGAAAGAACGGACCGTACAGTTTTTCCTGCATGGGAGGAGCCTGCCTGGGCGTGTGCGGAGCATCGGGCGTCGGCAAAACACTGCTGCTGCGTTCGCTTGCCGATCTTGACCGCCATGATGGCACGGTCCTGCTGGACGGCAGAGGCAGTTCAACCTACCCCGGGCCTGAATGGCGGAGCCTGGTCGCCCTGATCCCGGCCGAATCGAGATGGTGGTATCCCGAGTTCGGTCATCATCTTCCCTCTGGCTGCAATGCATCGGATGCCCGGCAACTTCTTGCTGCCTGCGGCTTTGAGGATGACGTCCTGGGTTGGCAGGTAAGCCGGCTTTCAACGGGCGAGAAACAGCGGCTGGCTCTTGTTCGCGCCCTGGTCAGGAAACCTGCCGTTCTACTCCTTGATGAAACAGGATCCGGCCTTGATCTGGAAAACGGGCTGCTACTGGAGAAGGTGGTTAAGGAATACCGGCTGGCGCATGATGCGCCGGTAATCTGGGTGAGCCACGACAGGGAGCAGCTTGCGCGTGTTTCCCGGCAACTGCTGACCCTGCAGCAAAACCGGATCGACATTGCAGGGCTGGCGCAGACCGGTGAGGGACGATCATGAATGTCGCCAGGCTGAGCAGCATTGATCTCTGTATTGCGGCCGGACTTGTCGTTTTACTTGCCTTGCTGAGTTTCCGGCTGAAACTTGGGCTGGAGAGGCAGATGATCTATTCCGCCGTGCGGATGACAGTGCAATTGCTGCTCATCGGCATGGTCCTGCAGTATCTTTTTGCCAGTCGCACCTGGTGGCTGATTGTTGTGGTCTCACTGGTCATGCTGGTTGCTGCCGGTGCCGAGGTGCGGAGTCGCCTGAAGCATAAGATCCGAGGGTTCTTCGGTTTTGGCGTCGGCGCCGGTTCCATGTTTGTTTCTTCTTTTTCCGTCACGCTGCTGGCCCTGCTGGTGATTATCAATCAGCATCCCTGGTATGAACCACGCTACGCCATCCCTTTTCTCGGTATGCTGCTTGGCAATACCATGACCGGCGTAGCACTCGCTTCGGACCGCATGACCAGCCTCTTCTATGAACAGCGCGAAACCCTCGAGCAGCGTCTGATGCTCGGTCAGACGTGGCGGGAGGCTGTTGCGGACCTGCGCCGGGATTGCATGCGCACCGGGATGATTCCGATCATAAACTCCATGGCTGCGGCGGGGCTGGTAAGCCTGCCTGGCATGATGACCGGGCAGATCCTCGGAGGCTCACCACCTGTCGAAGCGGTGAAGTACCAGATCCTGATCATGTTCCTGATTGCCGCGGGTACGGGATTCGGGGTGATTTGCTCTATCATGATGATAGAGCGGCATATGTTTGACAAGAGACACCGGTTGCGCATGGAAAAGCTTGCAGCAGCCGGTTGAATTCTTCCTGGAATCAAACAAAAAGTCATAGAAATCATACAGAACCGAGCGTAGGAGACTTGAAATCAGCAGCGCCTGGTGTTCATATGCAAATAACAGGTGCGCGGTGTCGGCCACTCGTAAAACGAGCGGGGCAAAACCGTTTTAAAGCAGGGGTGGAGGAATGGCGAAGAAAGTAGTTGTAATCGGAGCGGTGGCCGCCGGGCCGAAAGCTGCCGCCAGGGTCAAGCGACTTGATCCTGATGCACAGGTAACACTGGTTGATCAGGACAGTCTGATCTCCTACGGGGGCTGCGGCATACCCTATTATGTGTCGGGGGATGTGGCGGACGAGAAGGAACTTCGTTCCACCAGTTTTCACATGCTTCGCGACGAATATTTCTTCGAGAAGGCCAAGGGCGTAACAACCCTTACCTCAACCCGTGCCCTGTCCATAGACCGCAAGCGGAAAACGGTGCTGGTCGAACAGGTTCAGACGAAAGAACAGCGGACCCTTGTCTATGACCGGCTGCTGCTGGCAACAGGCAGTGAACCGATGGAACTGGCCATCCCCGGCACTCATTTACCGGGGGTTTTCACGATCAGTGACCTGCATAAGGCGATCGCCATCAAGGACATGATCGCCCGGGGAAAGGTCGGCAGGGCGGTCGTCATTGGCGGCGGTGCCATCGGCATCGAGATGGCGGAGGCCTTCAAGGATCTCTGGGGGATCGACACCGCGCTGATCGAGTACCAGGATCAGCTGCTGCCGAGCCTCGTGGACTGGGAGATGGCTCAGATCCTGGCGAAACATCTCCGCGATAACGGCATCGAACTCTACCTCGGAGAAGGTGCTGTTGAGATAGTGGCTGATGCCGAGGGCAGGGCCTGCGCGGTCCGTACCGCCCTGAGGTGCATCGAGGCTGATATGGTTATCATGGCCGTCGGCGTCCGTCCGCGCTCCCTGCTCGCGCGAGAGGCCGGCCTGCATGTCTCGGGATCGGGTGCCATCGTGGTAAACGAACATATGCAGACCTCGGACCCTGCTATCTTTGCTGCCGGGGACTGTGTGGAAATAACCAACCTGGTCTCGGGTTCGAAATTCTTTGCCCCTCTCGGATCACTGGCCAATAAAGAGGGGCGGGTGGCAGGAGATAACATCGCGGGAATTCCTTCGGTGTTTAAAGGCGGGGTCGGCAGTTTCATCATGAAGGGGTTTGATATGAGTATCGGTTCTGCCGGACTCACCTGGAAGGCTGCAAAAGCGGCCGGTTATGATGCCGATATATCCCTGACCTCGCCGATTGACCGGGCCCATTTTTTTCCGACGCAGGCGGTTGCC